>JBIKRY010000057.1:0-19088 GCA_044348925.1 Bernardetiaceae bacterium | reverse complement strand
AATTGCTTAGAAATGTAAAAAGTGCATATACACAATGGCTTTTTACCGAAGCAAAACACAATTTATTACTGTATCAAGATAGTATTTTTACAGAATTTTTGCGGGCTGCCGAATTGCGTTTTAAGACCGGCGAAACCAACCAATTAGAACAATCTGTAGCACAATTACAACTACTCGAAGTACGAAACCAAAAGGCTCAAAATCAAGCAGATACACGCATAGCCGAAACCCAATTACAGACGTTTTTGCACACTAAAGCACCATTAAATTTGGCAAAAAATGTGCCTTTTACCAAACTAACTTTGTTGCAAAATATCGAAAATAATGCGAAAATAGATAGTAACATGTTGGCAAAAAACCCTTTTTTGGCACTTTTACAACAACAAATTGTAGTAAATGAAAAAGCAAAATTAGTAGAAAAAGCAAAATTACTACCTGATATAAATTTGGGTTTTTCGACACAAACCTTAGTAGGTTATCAAACACAATTTAATAAGCAAGAAACTTATTACGACAATAGCAGTCGTTTTAATTATCTCCTTATTGGGGTTTCGATTCCTTTGTGGGCAAAACCACAAATAGCACGTGCAAAAGTTGCCGAAATACAGCAACAAATTGCACAAAATACCTATAATTATACAAGTAGAAACCTTGAAGGGCAATATTTGCAACTGATTCAAGAGTATTTAAAGCTAAAAACTACTTTGGAATATTATGAAAATAGTGCTTTGCCAACTGCCAACTTAATTTTATTGCATGGACAAAAAGGGTTTCAAAATGGCGAAATTGGTTATGTAGAGTATTTTCAAGCCTTAAAAAGTGGGGTAACAGTCAAAAATATGTATTTGGATATGCTAAATCAGTATAATCAAACAGTAATTATGATGGAATTTTTGCTCGGAAATGAGTAAAATAAAACCTATTTACCTAATAAAAATAGTTATAAAATTGCACAAATTTCAGTCTTTAAACATAAAAACAAATGAAAATCTTAAAATATATTTCTGTTATTGCCTTGATAATCAATACAATAACTTTTATTTCTTGTAGCAAACAAGACGCAGAAACCAAAACCGAAACACAGGCAGATACACACACACACACAACAGAAAAAATTGTTTTAACCGAAAAACAATTTACAACTTCGGGCATCGAACTTGGCAAAATAGGAATGCGAAATTTGAGTAATGTAGTGAAAGTCAATGGATTACTTGACGTACCTCCGCAAAATTTGGTAACTATTTCGGCAGTGATGGGTGGTTTTGTTCGGAAAACGGATTTATTGCAAGGTATGAAAATTGAAAAAGGGCAACTATTGGTGGTTATCGAAAATCAAGATTTTATTCAAATGCAACAAGATTATTTGGATACAAAAGCCCGTTTAGAATATTCCGAATTAGAATATAAACGCCAAGAACAACTTGCCAAAGAAAATGTGAGTGCAGTCAAGATTTTTCAACAGACTACTGCCGATTACAAAAGTTTACAAGCAAAATTTGCAGCCTTATCTCAAAGATTGGCAACGGTTGGAATTAGCAAAAAAAATGTAGAAGCCGGCGAAATTACCAATTCTGTGAGTATTTTTTCGCCAATTAGTGGCTATGTTACCGCAGTAAATATCAATTTGGGAAAATTTGTTACGTCTGCCGATGTATTGTTTGAGATTATGGATACAGACCATTTGCACGCCGAATTATCAGTATTTGAAAAAGATATTGCAAAAATTAAAATTGGGCAGAAACTACATTTATATTTGGCAAATGAACCCGAAAAAGAAAGACAAGCAAGTATTTATTTGATTAATCCACGCATCAATACAGACCGTACAATTCGTGTGCATTGCCATTTGGATAAAATAGAACCTAATTTGATGCCAAATACTTATTTGAAAGCTATTATAGATTTGGGAGAAATTGCTACGATTGCATTACCAGATGAGGCTATTGTTGCGTATGAGGAAAAATTTTATATTTTTGTAGTCGATAACCAGCCAGCAGATGTTGCAAAAAGTGCTAACAAAGAATATACTTTTGCTTTTATAGAAGTACAAAAAGGGGTAGCAGAACAAGGTTTTACAGAAATAATTTTACCTGAAAATGTAGATAAAAATACGGTACAAGTTGCAATAAAAGGTGCTTATGCCTTATTGGCACAACTCAAAAATGCAGGTGCTGATGAACATAGTGGGCATTAGTTACAAAAATAGCAATAAATACTCTAAGTTGTGTAGCAAATCTATATTCGCCTTCGGGATAATGAGGGTGTGGTGTGAAGGTAAATAGACCAAATTTAGTAGGCACTTTTCCTGTAGAATAGTTGCAATTTTTGTTTTCATTTACTAATTTTATTCGCCTAAAGGCGAATATACGGTTGCTGTGCAACTTAACATTACTTAGCCTAAAAAATGATGATAATAAAAAAAAATATCGTACAAGTATTTTTATTATTGCTATGTCTTGCGATTGGTTTTTTTGTGGGGCAAAAATGGGATAAAAATATGCCTTTATTGGATACATTTCAGAAATTAATGCCAAAAGCACAAAAAATAAGTGTAACAGACGACTTACAAAACGGAGATATTATTTTCCAAATTTCCTTATCTGCACAAGGCAAAGCTATACAGTTAGCTACACATTCTGTCTATACACATTGTGGAATTATTTTTCAGAAAAACAAACAATTTTTTGTCTATGAAGCAGTACAACCCGTAAAAATTACGCCATTACAGACGTGGATAAATAGAGGAAAAAATCAACATTATGTAGTCAAAAGACTCAAAAACGCAGATAAAATACTAAGCCCAGAAGTTTTGCAAAAAATGCAAGCATACGGTTTGCAATGCAAAGGCAAAAATTATGACCTCTATTTTTCTTGGTCTGATGACAAAATATACTGTTCGGAATTGGTTTGGAAAATGTATAAACAAGCTGCCAATATAGAAATTGGTAAACTCGAAAAATTACAAGATTTTGACCTTACAAGTGCCGAAGTACAACAAAAAATGCAAGAAAGATATGGCAAAAACATACCATTCAACGAAATTGTAGTTTCGCCTGCAAGTATTTATGCAAGTGATTTATTGCAGACAGTCAAAGAAAATTAGCAACACAAATTACAAAAAAAATCTTACCTTTGCTGTTTGTAGGAATAACAACTATTTTATCTAATGGCTACCATAAAACCGTTTGCTGGATTTCGTTATCAGCAGCAATTTGCAGCACAAATTGGCGAATTAACTTCGCCATTGTTTGATGTAGTATCTATCAAACAACGCCAAAAATTATATCAAAATTCATTAAATAGTATTCACCTCTCTGTGCCTCAATGTGCAACCTTTGGCGAAAATATCGGAGATTGTGCTTTCCGAAAACTCAAAGAATGGAAAGACAAACAGATAATTGTACAGGACGATAAACCTGCTATTTATGTCTATTACCAATATTTTTTCTTGCCTGATAGCAAAAAAGAATATTGCCGAAAAGGATTTATTACCCTCATCAAAGCCACAGATTGGAACGAAAATATCGTATTAAGACACGAAAATACAATTCCAAAGGCGGTAAATGATAGAATTGAACTATTGGAAAAAACATTGTTTCATGCAAGTGCAACGCATGGAATTTATACAGATACTGCCCACGAATTAGAGGTTTTTATGGATTTGGCAATGCAAAAACCAATCTATGAAACCGAAGATTATCAAGGCGTTAGAGATGTAATGGCAAAGATTACAGAGGAAAATATTGTTGCAAAATTTGTAGAAAAATTAGCAAATCAACAAGTAATTTTGGCAGATGGACACCACCGTTACGAAAGTTCTTTAGCTTTAAAACATAAATTACAAGCCCAAAATCCAGCACACACAGGCGAAGAACTATACAATTACCATCTCATGTATTTGACAAATTCGGAGTCTGATGATTTGCGAATTTTGCCAACACATAGATTAGTAGCAGATTTACCAAGTTTTGATTGGGATACGATTGCCGAAAAAATGCAAGAGTTTTTTCATGTCAAAGAAATAGAAAATGCTACAGAACTTACCGAAATTATTGCAGGCAAAAAATGGACTTTTGGCATTGTTACCAAAGATAAGGCTTTCAAAATTAAGCTAAAAAATGAGGCTATTGGCAAATTACATTGGGATTTTCCAGATATTGTAAAAGAAATTGATTTGACAGTAATGCACTATTTTATCATCTACAAACTATTAGGCATCAAAGGAAAAGACCAAAGAAGTACGCCTTATTTGCGTTTTGAACGAAATTTTACAGAATGTTTGAATACAATTTATAAGCAAGAAGCACAAATGGCTATTATTACTAACGAAGTGGCTATCGAAGACGTAAAAAATGTATGCCAAAGTGGATTTACAATGCCGCAAAAATCAACCTATTTTTATCCAAAAGTAATTTGTGGGTTTGTATTTGCAGATATTTCCTAAAAATTCTTAAAAATTTTATTGGCATTTTGTTTTTTCACTAATTTTATGTGTTAAAATACTTGGTAAAAGGTGTTTTATTACTAAATTTTAATTTTTTACAAATTTCTAATTTATAAAGCTATTGCTTGACCAAATTAACAGAAAATAATTATGAACAATACTTTAAAAACTACTATCACAGGATTGCTTGCTGGGTTTATGGGTGCAGGCGTATTTTTTATGGGTATGCAAGTTTTTCAAGACGATTCGCAACAGGAAATGCTTGCTAAATATGCAAATTGGGATAGTAATACCCCAAATTCACAGTTTACAAACTACGCTTTTGGCAATAAGAATACCGAAAATCTTAATTTTGTGCAGGCAGCACGTACAAGTACGCCTTGCGTAGTGTATATCAAAACTGTAGCTCAAGGACAACAAAGCTACTCGTGGTTTGATATGTTTTTTAATGGCAATAGGGATAATAAAGTGGTTGGTTCGGGTTCGGGAGTAATTTTTTCCAAAGATGGATATATTATGACCAATAACCACGTTATCAATAATGCCGATAAAATAGAAGTGGTGCATAACAAACGTACTTACCAAGCCAAAATAATTGGAATAGATGCCTCCACAGATTTGGCATTATTAAAAGTAGAAAATAGCAATTTTCCAACTATCAAATTAGCACCGTCTGCCTCGATAGAAGTTGGTGATTGGGTAGTTGCGGTGGGAAATCCGTTTAATTTAACGTCCACTGTAACTGCGGGTATCGTAAGTGCAAAAGGTAGAGATATTGGCGTGTTGAAAGGGCAATTTCCTTTAGAATCTTTTATTCAAACTGATGCAGCCATTAACCCAGGCAATAGTGGCGGTGCATTAGTCAATCTCAAAGGCGAATTAGTAGGCATCAATACTGCCATTCTTTCGCAAACAGGCTCGTATGCAGGATATGGTTTTGCAGTGCCTTCAGATATTGTAGCTAAAGTATATGCCGACCTCAAACAGTTTGGGCAGGTACAAAAAGCATTTATGGGCATAGAAGTAGCAGACGTTACCGAAGAAAGTCTAAATTCTCTCGAACTTAGCGAAATTACAGGCGTACAGATTACCTATATCGAAGAAAATGGGGCTGCCGACAAAAGTGGCTTGCAAAAAAATGACGTAATTCTCAAAATAAATGGCAAAACCATTAGTTCCAAAGGGGCTTTTGAAGAACAAATAAGCTACTACAAACCAAGTGATAAAATTACTGTAGAAATTAGCAGAAATGGAAAAACAATGGAAAAAACTGTAGAATTACGCAACATAGACGGCACAACTTCCGTTATAAAAAGAGAAACATTTAAAGCCGAAAAATTAGGTGCGGAGTTCGAAACTTTACACAAAGCCGAGAAAACACGCCTAAAATTATCGAATGGTGTCCGAATTGTAAAAGTATATCAAGGCATTATAGCACAAATGGGACTCGAAGAAGGCTTTGTGATTACCTCTGTCAATAATGTACCTATTGAAAGCCCACAACAATTAAGTTCTATTTTGGAAAATGCAAGAGGACGAGTTTTGGTGCAGGGCATAAATAAACAGGGTGCAAGTGGATATTATTCTTTCATATTCTAAGGAAATTACAAAATTATTTTTTACATTTGCAAACACGATTTGATAACTAATTTGTAGGAAAGAAAATATTAGAGAAATAAACAAATTAGCAAAATGTTCATATTGTAAGTTTAGGTTTATTAATGGGTTTTCAACATTAGCTAATTCTTTGAATTAGCTAATGTTTTTTATGGGGCTACAAACTTGTTGCCAAACAAAAAATAGGTGCTAACTTTTCCAAAAATATTCCCATTCTATAGCTATTTTTAAAATAATGCCCTAATTTAGCATTTCTAACTATTTGTATCTATGCTATTTACCGACAAACATCGCGATATTTTACAAGCCATTTGTAATACTTTTATCCCTTCGATTCCTATTGCTACACATCAACACGAATTACAAGAGTTTTGGGAACGAAAAGCCTCAGACTTGAAAGTAGCAGAGGCTATTTTGTCGGTTATGGAAAATATGCCTGCTGAAGTACAGGCAGAATTTAAACAAGTTTTAGAGTTATTGGATAGTACGTTGTTTTTAGGGTTTACGGTTGGGCAATTTGCTCCATTTCAAGCATTAACTTTTGCACAAAAAGAACAGGTTTTACAGAAATTTTCACAACATTTATTAGCACCGCTAAGACAAATATTTAGTGTTCTCAAAAAGCTAACTACTTTTGTTTATTATGGCACTTCTTTTGACAACAAAGATAACCCAAATTGGCATTCTCTCCAATATGCTATTCCTACTTCGAGTCCAAAAACAGAATTACAAGACCACGAAATTATAAAACCATTAGAAATTTATAAAGATATGGTCTATGCATGTGATGTTTTGGTAATTGGTAGTGGTGCAGGTGGAGGTGTGGTAGCAGGCGAATTGACCAATGCAGGTTTTGATGTGTTGGTAGTAGAAAAAGGAATCTATAAAAAACCTACAGAATTTAACAACCGCGAAGCAGAATCTGTTGCCACTTTATACGATTCGCAAGGTTTATTAGCAACCAAAGATGGCAGTATTACCGTTTTTGCAGGTAGCAATTTGGGTGGTGGAACTACCATAAATTGGTCGGGTTCTTTAAAAACGCCTGATTATATTCTCGAAGAATGGGCAAAACAAGCAGATTTACCATTTTTGCTCACGCCTGCCTATCAAAAAGGCTTTGAGGCAGTGATGCAAAAAACCAATGTACAAACCAATGAAAGCCCGCATAATGCCCAAAACCAAAAATTGTGGCAAGGCTCCGAAAAATTGGGGCATTTGCTCAAAGTAATGCCTCGAAATGTATCGGGTTGTTTGGCACATAACACCGAAGAATGTGGTTATTGTTCTTTAGGTTGTCGCAACAATAGCAAAATGAGTGTTACAAAAACATATTTGCAAGAGGCATATAATAAAGGTACAAGGTTTTTGACTGAAGTAGAAATTCATAAGCTAACTATCGAAAATGGCAAAGTAGTTGGGGCAGTTGGGAGTTATTTTGGTTTAGGAAAACCTAAAAACATTGTAATTAAAGCAAAAAAAGTAGTAGTTTCCGCAGGGGCAATTTATACCCCAATTTTATTACAAAAAAGTGGATTGCAACACAAAGAAATAGGAAAAAACCTATATTTGCACCCTACAGCAGTAGTATCAGGAATTTATAACCAAAAAATAGAATCTTGGAAAGGAGTGATGATGTCTGCCATTAATGATGAATTTGCTCGGCTGACCGAAAATTTTGGCTTTAAAATAGAAACAGCCCCCGTACACGCAGGGCTTTTTGGCTTGGGAATGCCTTGGACTTCGGCACAACAACACAAAGAATTGATGTTAAAAGCCTATCAGACAGCACATTTTATTATTTTGACCAGAGATAAATTTGGAGGAACAGTCCACGTAAATAAATATGGTCGTCCAAAAATTAGTTATACCTTACACGAATTTGATAAAAAACATTTGTTAAAAGGGTTTGAAGAAGCAATAAAAATACATTTGCAAGCAGGTGCCGAAGAAGCATTTTTGCCACATAATTCCTTATTATCCTATAAAAAACAAAGTTCTTTACAAAATATAGCAAATGATATTCAAAAACTTTCGTGGAAAGCTAATACGTATGGCTTGTTTTCGGCACACCAAATGGGAACTTGCCGAATGGGCGGAAATGCAAAAACACACGCAGTAGCACCAAATGGCGAATTGTATGAAGTAAAAAATTTATATGTGGCAGATGCAAGTTTATTTCCTGTTTGTAGTGGCGTAAATCCTATGTTATCGGTACAAGCCTTGGCTTGGTGGGTAGCAAATGAAATAAAACAAGCAAAAATTTAGTAGGACTATTTTGGGAAAATGTTTTGTAAATACTAACTTGCAAGACAAAGCCTATACAAAAAAAGCCTGAACAGAAAAAAGTTAGCAAAACAAACAATTAACCATACAACTATATGACTTTATTACAAGTTTTTTTGGAAGCTATAGCAGAGCCTGAAGTACAAGCCGATTCTCTCAATTTATTTGAATTGATAGGCAAAGGTGGAATTATTATGATACCTATTTTTATGCTTTCTTTTCTAAGCATATACATTATGACAGAAAGGTATTTTTTTATTCGCAAAGCCTCCCAAATAGATAAAAATTTTATTCCTACTATCAAAGATTTTCTTATACAAGGCAATCGCAATGCAGCTTTAGAAATGTGTCAAAAAAACAATTCACCTTTGGCAAGAGTTATAGAAAGAGGTTTGCACAGACTTGGTAGCCCTATCAAAGAAATTCAAGACGACTTGCAAAGCATTGGCGGAATAGAATTGGCAAAAATGGAAAGTAAACTTTCTTATTTAGGATTGGTTGCAGGAACTGCCCCAATGTTAGGATTTATAGGAACAATTATGGGAATTATTAAAATTTTCTACAATATTTCTCTTTCTGATAATATTAGTATTGGTATTATTGCAGGCGGTTTATACGAGAAAATGATTACAAGTTGTGCTGGTTTGATTGTTGGCGTAATGGCTTATACAGGTTATCATTATTTGAATATGATGCTGGATAAATTTGCTTTGCAAACCGAAATTAGCAGCACCGAATTTTTGGATATATTGCGACAACCAATCAAAAAAAATTAATATACATATACATTTAACTCATTAAAATATTTTAAAAATGGCACACGCAGGAATTGGCATCGATAAAATAATGGAACAAAACCACAAAAATCCGCAATTTACTGCGGAGGAAATGGTAAAAATACACGAAATTATTGCTCGTTACCCAGCAGGCAAACAAAAATCTGCCTTATTACCTATTTTACATATTGCACAAACCAAATGGACTTGGACAAGCCCCGCAGTGATGGATTATGTGGCGTCTTTGCTTTCCATAGAACCTATCGAAGTCTATGAAGTAGCAAGTTTTTATACCATGTTTCATCTCGAACCTGTAGGAAAATATGTTTTAGAAGTATGCCGCACAGGCCCTTGTATGATTTGTGGTGCAGAAGAATTGGTACAATATATAGAGAAAAAACTCGATATTCATATTGGCGAAACCAGCAAAGACCATAAATTTACACTCAAAGAAGTAGAATGTTTGGCTGCTTGTGGCGGTGCTCCTTGCCTACAAGTAAAACTAAAAACTATGGACGGTGCCTACAAATATTACGAAAACTTAACTCCACAAAAGATAGACGAGTTAATGGCTACAGAATGGGTGTAAAATAACACGATTTTTAAGAAAATTTGATTACTAAGCACTTTCCAAATTGCCAAGATTTGCAAAGTGCTTAATACATCTACATTGCTACGCAACTTATATTAAAATATTAAAAATATGAAAATACTAACTTTTTTGCTTATATTTTTAGCAATAGATTTGCCAGATGTGCAAAAAATTGCAAAAATGAATAAACTAAAACAAGAAGCAGCAACGGCTTACAAAAATAAAATGTATGCTGTAGCAGCCAATCGTTATGAAAGTTTGGTAAATTTATACCAAGAAACCGACGAAAAAGTATTACTCAATTTGGCACATTGCTACTACCAACAAGCCCCAGATACCGCAGCCTACAAAAAATACGAAAAACTCAAATTTGCAAACGACAAATATGTCCGTTCTGTTGCCGAGCAACAAATGGGAAATATTCTTAGCAAAACAAAACAATATGAAGAGGCTCTAAAACATTATAAAAATGCACTCAAAGCAGATGCAAATAATGAAGCTGCAAGACAAAATTATGAAACTCTCAAAAAAATGATGGAGCAACAGAAAAAACAAAATGAACAAAATAAATCACAGGACGAACAAAATAAAGACCAAAATCAAGAAAATAAAGACCAAAACGAACAGAATAAAGACCAAAAACAACAAAAAGACCAGAAAGAGCAGGAGAAAAAAGAACAAGAGAAAAAAGAACAACAAAAGAAAGAACAAGAGAAAAAAGAACAAGAGAAAAAAGAACAGCAACAAAAAGAACAAGAGAAAAAGCAAAAAGAATCGCAGGGAGGGGAGAAAAAAGATTCGAATGGCGACAAAAAACAAGCCCAAAGAGATGACCAAAGCAAAGAAAAGGGCAAAGAACAAGAGAAATCTAAATCAGAACTTCGTTCAGAAAGATTAGAACAAATGAATATGACAGAAAGTCAAGCAAAAATGGTGCTTGATGCCATGAAAAGTACCGAAGTACAATATTTGCAACAAAGTCAAAAAAGAGCAAACAAAAAAGTAGATAAAACAAAACCCGATTGGTAACAAAAAAGTAGGTTTGTTTTCATAACTTAGTTAGTAGCTAAAGTATGAAAACAAACCTATCATATAGAGTTAAACAAACTAAATAAGTTTTATTTTGCGTATGCAACAGACCTCATTTCACGAATAACCGTAATTTTGATTTGCCCTGGGTACTGCATTTCTTTTTCTATTTTTTGTGAAATATCAAAAGATAATTGACTTGCACGTTTATCATTTACATTTTCGGCATCTACAATTACACGTAATTCTCTACCTGCCTGAATCGCATAACATTTACTTACCCCTTTGAAGGACAAAGCCATTGTTTCTAATTCTTTGAGGCGTTGAATATAAGATTCCAACATTTCGCGTCTTGCCCCAGGTCTTGAACCCGAAATAGCATCACAAGCCTGAATAATTGGCGAAATCATCGAAGTCATTTCTATCTCATCATGGTGAGCCCCTATAGCATTACAAACTTCAGGGTTTTCTTTGTATTTTTGTGCCAATTCCATACCTAATAATGCGTGTGGCAATTCGTGTTCTTCGTGCCAAACCTTACCAATATCGTGCAATAAACCTGCACGTTTTGCCAATTTTGCATTTAATCCCAACTCTGCTGCCATTGTTGCACACAATCTTGCCACTTCTTTGGAATGGTGCAACAAATTCTGCCCGTAAGATGAACGGAAACGCATACGCCCAACCATACGTATTAGTTCGGGGTGTAAACCATGTATTCCCAATTCTATGACGGTTCTCTCCCCTATTTCTACGATTTCTTCTTCCAAACTTTTGGTAACTTTTGCCACAATCTCCTCGATACGTGCAGGGTGAATACGACCATCAGCCACCAATCTATGCAAAGAAAGTCTTGCTATTTCGCGTCTAACAGGGTCAAAACCCGAAATAATAATAGCCTCTGGCGTATCATCTACGATAATTTCTACTCCTGTTGCAGATTCTAAAGCACGAATATTGCGTCCTTCTCTACCAATAATTTTACCTTTCAACTCATCACTTTCCAAATTAAAGACCGACACACAATTTTCGATGGCGTGTTCGGTTGCAGTACGTTGAATAGTATTAATAACTATTTTTTTCGCCTCTTTGGTTGCCGTCAATTTTGCCTCTTCCACTATTTGCTTTACTAAAGATGATGCTTTTGTTTGGGCTTCCTCTTGTATGCTTGCAATTAATTGTTCTTTTGCTTCTTCGGCTTTCAAATTAGATATTTTTTCGAGTAGCAATAACTGTTCTTTTTTAATCTCTTCAGTTTCTGCTATTTTGTTGCTTACCACCTCTTTTTGTGTATGCAAAACGTCTTTTGCCTTAATAATTTCGGCATTTTTCAAGGTCAAATCGTCTTGAGTTTTTTTCAACTCGTCTTCTTTTTGTTTTAATTTGACTTCAATCTGCTTGAGTTTTGTTTCGTTTTGTTTTAGTTTATTTTCGTTGGTAATGAGAATATTTTTCTTTTTGTTGGCATCATTTTCAAATTCAGATTTTAGCTTCATAAAATGCTCTTTTGCCTCCATCATTTTTTCTTTTTTGGAGTTTTCTGCTTGAATTTCTGCCTCTCGTGTAATCATTTCGGCACGCAAACGTGCCTCGTCCTCTTGCTGTTTAAATAATTTTTTCAGCAAGAATCTGCCAATTAGTACTCCTAAGAGAAGTGCAATTACTGCTGTTCCTATTAATTCGGGCATTGTAGTAAGGTTGTCGTTTAATGGTGAATAATACAGAATGATACATCACTCTGCGTGAACCAAAAACTTTGGGGCGAGGAAATGGCGGATAAAAAATAAAACACAAGTATATTACTTAGTAATTTAGGCTAATTTACTAATTTTATCTATCTATTGTTTTGTAACCTATTCATAGGCTTTATTATTTTATATCCATGACGAAGAATCTAACTATTTTAAGTACATTTATGGGGTATTTTTTGGCGTTTCTTCAGATAGAGCAATTTGAATTCGTTGCTGCATCAATTCCAACTTTTTATTGGCTGCATTTTGACTTTGTTCGGCTTGTAATTGGTCAAAAATACAGTCAAAGGCTACCATCGCCAATAAATCTGTTTTATCATAAATCCGCATCTGCTCTTTCTTTGCTTTAATAGCAAGACTTAGCTTTTCGCTTGCTTGACGAAAAATTTTTTCATCTTCTGGCACAATCCGAACAGTGTATTCTTTGTCGGCAATTTTGATTTTGATAGACAAATCACTCATGTATGTACTTATTTACTAACATATACTAATTACTTAAAATTTATCGTATTGGAGTTTATTAAAGTAGATGATTATAAATTGGTATTATTTTCTAATCAATTATTTACTTCCTAAGCCAAAGACTTAGGTGTATGCACTTTAATCAACTTTTTTATTGTGATAATTGTTTGCTTAGATAAGCAATACAGGTATCTAATTTATGTATATATGTTTCGATTTGCAGTTTCAATTCTTCGGGGCTTTCCGAGCCTAATTCCAAAGAGTTTACAATATTACTAATTTTATCTTGATTTTGAAAATTATTTAGCTGTATATTTTGCTTTTCGATAATATTTTTTAATAAACTGTTTTCCTCTTGCTGTTTTTGCAACATTTTTTTGGATTGCACAAAAATCACTAACAACTTTTCGAGTTGATTTTCTAAATGTAGGACTTTATGTGTTAGTTCATCTTGCATAGACCGTATATTTTCGTATATTTTGGTATGTTTGTGGCAATGATAAGCAATTCAATTTACAAAATTATCTTATATTCACATTCTTACAACAAAATAGCAATAAATTCTTTAAAGAATGTATCTTTATGGCTTAAAATTTTAGCACAAACTCTGTGCCTTTGCCAAGTTCTGAATTTGCCAAAATTACGCCTTTGTGTTGGCGAATAATTTGTTGCGACAAACTCAAACCAATGCCCGACCCACTTTTTTTGGTGGTGTAAAAAGGAATAAATATTTTTTCTAATGCTTCTTTTTCTATTCCCCCTGCATTATCTTTGATGCTAATCATTGGTCTATTTTTTTCGTCTTGTTTTGCGAGCAAAATAATATGTGGGTCTTCTCGGTCTTCACATTCTGCTAAGGCTTGAATTGCATTTTTTATCAAGTTGATTAGCACTTGTTCGAGCATTTCTTGGTCTGCCATCAAAATCAAGGAACTCGGTTCGACACATAAATTAAAACGGATATTACTTGCTTCTATATCACTTTGCATCAAGGTAGCAATGTGGTCAAATAAATCTTGAATTTTTACTGCCTTGAATTTTGGTAGAGGAATATGTGTAAGATTACGAAAATCACTTACAAACCTAATTAAACCTTCACTTCTACGTTGAATAGTTTTGGTAGCCAAATGAATATCCTCCAAATCGTACCAAATAATGTCTTCTTTATTTTCATCTTTTTCTTGTAAACATTCCAATTCATTATTTACCGTTGCTGCTAAAGATGAAATTGGTGCTACGGAGTTCATAATTTCGTGTGTCAATACTCGAATAAGTTTCTGCCAAGAATCTAATTCCTTTTCCTCTAATTCTGCATGAATATTTTGAATGGTAATTAATTTGAAAGATTCGCCTTGTAAATTTAGTTCAATGGCATAAATAGCTAATTGTGCTATTTCCTCTTCAGAACTGATTTTGACTAAATCTTTGTTGCCTGTCCGCAGTTTTTTTATTTTATCTACCAAATCTGGGCTAAATTGTTGTAATTTATCAATATGGGTAAGTTGGTTGATGTTAAATAGTTTTTTGGCAGAATTGTTAATTATCTGCACATTGCCATTTCTATCAAAAGAAATAATTCCAATACCAACGTGGTGAATAATAGTTTTTAAATATTGGTGGTGTGCTTCTTTTTCGGCTCTAATTTCCCTAAATTTTTCCAGAACATTATTAAAAGCCTCGTTTAATGCCTTAAAAGATTCTCCTTCTATGCTTAATTTATAAGAATTACTAAAATCATCATATTGAATGGCATTCAAAAAATTTACTACTTCTCTATTGGTATTTTCTACATGGCGAATTAGGGAATAAATTTGTGCCAAAATCAATACCAAAAATGCAAAAGACGTAAAACCATAACCATTTTGGCTAATTAAATAAGCAAAATTAAAAATAGTTAAACTAATGCCACAAATTCGTGCAAAAACATTAAACCTAAAATTACGCATAGAAATAGGATATATTTCTAAACTATGTAGTTTAGTTTGCCAAGGTTTGGGCAGATATTTTGTAATTTTCCAGAGTGTTGGTAGCACAATTTTAGGGATAATCTGTATGAAATAGTATTTTTTTATAAGCAATGTTACTTACATTCCTTAAAGTTAGTTTTTTGATTCAGTTTATTTACTTGTTTTTGCAAATATTTTTTTTGTATCTACACAAATCCCAATCGTATTCAATCCCCCTGCAATATGTAGGGAATTATAGGCATATTGTACTTGAAATCCTTTGATTTTCAGCATTGCCCCAAAACTGATTCCCGTTGTGCCTTGTGTCTGGTCTTGTATGCCAAGTTCTCTGCGTTGCAAAAAATTATAGCCAATTTGTGCTTGAAAATTTGTATGAAAGATTATTTCAGTTGCCAACACAAAACGGCGACTTAGTTTATCAAAAAACGAAATATCTGTATTGATAGGGTTATTTTCGGCATCAAATTTAGTTTTTGTTGGGCTATTTTTGTCGTTATAGGTAATATCTGTTGGGTAAAGATGGTGCATAGAAATTGTAAAACGCAGGGGCATTTTTTTGGGTTTGAAAGATGTTCCAAGTTGCACATCAAAAGGCATCACAAATCGGCTTGCATCTGTATAATTGCTAAAAGCAAATCCTATATTTTTGATGACCAGACCAATGGTAAAATCTTGTTTTGGGTGTGCAAATATTCCTCCAATATCTCCTAAAATTCCGCTGGAACTATATGCACCAATACTTGAATTTACATATTTTAGACTCATTCCAAGCCTAAAAACACGAATTTTTTTGCTATAGGCAAGAAACAAGGCATAATCTTGTGCCGAAAACTGCCCAATGGCATTTCCTGCGGCATCATAGCTTTGTATAGTGCCGTAGTTGAGGTATTGGATACCTGTTGCAAATTCGCCATATTTTTTGTGTGTATGTGTGTAATTTGCGTTGAGGTGTGCAATATCTGCGTAGTATTTTGTATAATTTAGCCCAATAGTTCCTGCGTCTTCGCTGTCTATGGAGGCGGGGTTTTGCATAAACATTCCTGCTCCTTTTGGTGCAGACACTTGCAAACCTCCCATAGCAGCAGTTTTTGCATTTTGTGGGATTCGTAAAAAGCTAAAGGTTTCTTGTCCACCTAAGTTTTGTGCAAAAGCTAAAAAATTGTGTAGCAATAGCATTAAAAATAGCTTACCAAAATAGAATATTTTGCGTTTCATGTGCAATTTTAGGGAATTTTTTGAGGCATCAATTTTCTGTGTTTTACAGAACTTCGATGCCTCAAAGATACACTAAAATATATTAAGTAGCATATTTTGCTTTTTAATATTATTGATTATTGAAAAATTTTAAAAGGTAGAAATGCAAATAAGACTAATTTAATAAAATGCTATTTTTTTAATTAGTTGCATTTGCAGGCAGAGGTTGTGAGGTAAAAAAGTCTGTATAGAATCTTTTGCCATATAGTTCTAAAAGTTCGTCAATTTTTGCTTTATTTTTAGATTTAATAATCAAGCCTGCGTGCCATTTTTTGTGCATTCTCCACCATACTTCTTTGTCATTATATGCATCTGTATTAGGATACTCTTGTTTTGCTAATGATATAAGAATACCAGAATACTCATTTTTAATTTTTGGCAGTTTATATTGTTCTCCTTTGCGTACATTTTCAATTTTTGCCCATTCTGCCCACAAATTAATACCACTTGAGGCTTCGACCAATTCTACAATATTTGCTCCTCCTACCCTTGCAGAAGTTTCCAAGAAATAATATTTGCCATCTTTGTGTGATTTGATAAATTCGGTATGCGAAGCACCTTGTTTTAGTCCAAATGCTTTTAATACGGCTTTATTCATATCGAGCAATGCTTTTTCGTCTGGCGAATCATATTCTACGTTTGCAGTTCGGAACACACGACCGTCATGAGCTACTTCCATTGGAGGATTGAGGTAGCGGTGTACTCTTGCAAATACGACTTCGCTTCCAAAAGTGAGTGCATCTACGTGGAAAATATCTCCAGGTTCAAATTTTTCTAACAAATAATGCGACCTTTCATCGCCAAGTTGGTCGAGAGTTTGCCAAAGTTCGTCTTCGTTGTGTATTTTTTTGATGCCTAAAGCAGATGCTTTAGAACGAGGTTTAATAAGCCAAGGTGCTGGAACTTTTTGGGTGTATTCTTTAATTTTTTTGTCATTGAATACGCCTGTAAAAGCAGGTACTGCAATTCCTGCATCATTTGCCTCGATTCGCATTGCCAATTTATCTCTAAAATAGTGTGCCCTTGTTTTGCCCATACCAGGGATACGTAAATGTTCCCGAATAACGGCTGCTTTTTCTACATCATAATCATCTAAAGCTACTACTTTGTCAAAATATTCTGTTCTTGCCACATACGATAAGCCTGCCAAGACATTTTCCATATTCCAATCATCTCTATCATCTGGCACATACAAAATATTGTCGATATGCTCACGTGGCCAATCTTCGTGTTCTAATTTTTTTGCGGTTAGTAATAATACTCTGCACCCTAAGTTTTTGGCAGCTACCATAAAGTCCGAACCCTTAAAATAGCACGTTACGCAAAGAATGGTTAAAGGTTGCTTTGCTTCTTCAGAAACTGCTGCTTTTTTTGCCATAGTTGAAATATATTAATCGTTTTAAAATTGTTTGTATGGATTGTAATAATTAAATTAAAAAAACTTAAGTGAAAAAAGCAAGTAGAAAGTAATAAAACTTTTATTTTTTTTACACTTTATTAAAAAACTCTAATTTTAGGTGCTATAGGTAGGAAAAAATGTTAGTTTTGCAGGCAAATTTTATCTATTTTATGAATAATGTAATCCTCTCGCAAATACTTAGTATTTTTGCTTATACATTTTTACAAGTTTTTTTTCTTCGCAATGTTGTGTTATTTGACGTAGCTTTTAGCTTTGCCTATATTGCGGTTTTGTTGATATTAGCACGTGATATTAATGTACTAACGGGTATGTTGATTGGTTTTGGGTATGGTTTGTTGGTTGATTTTTTTTATAATACAATGGGAGTACATGCAGGTGCTTGTGTATTTTTGATGTATCTACGCCCAAAAGTTTTGAGTTGGACAGAGCCAAGTGGTGGTTATGAAACTTGGATGCAACCTCAAGCAAATATTATGGGCTTTCAGTGGTTTATTACTTATACGACTATTTTAACATTGTTTCACCATCTTTTTTTGTTTTTTATAGAAGCTGCCACGTTTCAGTTATTTTGGTTTACTATGCTCAAAATAATCGCAAGTAGCCTATATACCATTGTTTTGATTACTCTTTTTCAATATATTTTCTATCCTAAAAAAGTTGGTTTGCGTTAGAAAAAATCGCAGATTCACACAAAATTACATAATAAAACCGTCTAAATGTATAGTTTTGTAACAAAGAATTTAGTTTATAAAGTTTTGATTATCAATACTTTATAAACTAAATTCTTTAATACATTTTTTCCTAAAACAAATAACCATCTACAAGTTCTTTTTTTGCAGGAATAGTAGTTTCGTCTAATAATTCTTTCAAATCTCGTTCAATATCTATGCAAATGGCAGTCATTGGCACATCTTGAATACGATTTTCAAAAGGGTCTTCGTTTACCGTACCAATTTTTTCGGTTATCACAAAGACAAAGCTAATCAACAACGAAAAAGGAATTAATAGCAAGGGGGTATTGCCTTTTGCAAAAGTTTCTATCATGGCAAAAGGGAAAATATAAATAAAAATTCGCACAAAAAGTCTTGTAAAATAATCATATTGGCGAGGCATTGGCGTGGTTTTGATGCCTTCGTAACAATTTGCTAATTGTGTACTTAATTGTAACAAGCAACCTTCTAATTGAAAACTATCAAAACCTTGCAAAGTGCCATTTGCCATAGCTTTATAAATTTCTGTTCCTTGCATTTTTAGCAAATAACTTGGTTTGTTGCTTTTAATTTTCAATAATTCAAAATCTTCTTTGCTCAAAAAAGGCTTAATTTCTTGAAAACTGTTTTGTTCTCTTAAGGTAAGTCGCAAAGTCAGCAATTCCCACTTTGAGATATGTAACTCATTGATTATCAATGCTTATTTATTCATTATTTTTCCCATTTTAGGTAATTCATTGATTATCAACAAATTACTAAATGCAAAAAAACGAGTTAAAT
>JBIKRY010000056.1:0-19100 GCA_044348925.1 Bernardetiaceae bacterium | reverse complement strand
GCCCCAAATGACACAAGAACCTTATTTATTCTCGATGATGCAAATCCAATTACCATTTCGTCTTCAGGTTCGGTTACAGGAGGCAATACAGGTACTTATACATTTACGAGGGTAAATACTTCGGGAAATTTATTTGTCTATTTTAATTCGTCTGTAGTTTCGGGTACTCCTTTATATACTGTAAGCTCGACAAATACCTTTGCTTTTAACCCTGGTGTTGGAGGTTTTATTGTAATTCCTGCGGGTGCAACTACTGCGGTTTTGAACATAGACGCAGCAGCAGCCACTACTACAGGTAGCATTAATATTACCCTAACTCCTGCACCAACCCCTAATTATACCATAGGCACTACAGCACCCGAGTTAATGAATATTTTGAGTGTGGGAAGTTTTGTAGTAACTATGACCGCAACTTCGCCAGTAACCGAAGGTGGTACTTCTACCATTAATTTTACAAGAACAGGCTTTTTTGCTTTTGCAGTAACGGTTAATTTTTCGGTATCTACGAATGGATTTGTAAGTTATTCGGTAACGGGTGCAAATACTTTTTCGGGTAATTCGGGTACAGTTATCATCAATGGTGGTGGTGGAAGTAATACGGTCAGTGTCAATTTGAACACCAATGAAGATAATATTGCCAATGGTACAAGAAGCATCGATGTATTTATTACAGGTGCTACCTTTGGAGTTGCTACCATTACGCCATTTCCTGTAGGAACTCCTAATACAGCAAATATTGTAGTCAATGATTCAAATAGACAAATAGCTATTTCGGCAGGAACAAATGCAAATGAAAATGGCACTACCTCCGCATTTACCTTTACACGAACAGGCAGCACTGCAAGTGGACAGTTAATTAATTTTTCTCTTTCAGGTACAGCTACTTATCTTACCGATTATACCTTGAGTGGTGCAAGCGTAAGTATTACAGGTTCTACAGGTAGTGTAATTATTCCTGCTGGATTTTCAAATATTGCCCTAACTTTGACACCTATCAATGATTTGTTGGTCAATACAGCTCGTACTGCTATTATTAGTATTACATCAGGCACACCATTGATTGCCGTAGCTATTGCACCTAATAATACAGGTACAATTACGATTGATGACGACCCTAATATTATAAGTGTTTCGGTAGCCGCAAGTCCTTTAGCCGCAGAGGCTGGTCCCACTTCGGGCAAATTTATTATTAAACGAAATACAGCAACTACCTCTGCGGCTACTATTGCATTTTCAATAGATGCCTCCAGCACTGCTTTATTTCCTACACATTACACCATTAGTTCGGCTACGACAGGGGCATTATTAACCTTTAGCTATCCAAACGGCACTATCAATATTCCTGCTGGAGCAAGCGAAGTAGATATTACTGTGAATCCAATCAATGATTTTATGGCTAATCCAAATCGTACTTTAGTCCTAAAACTTGTAGATTCGCCAACTACCTTACCAAGACCTTATCGGTTATCAGGTACTTTAGCTACTACGGCTACTATTACCATTTTAGATGATGCCAATACCATTTCTATTACAAAAATTGGTGCAGATGCAACCAAATCAGGAAGTGTCATTGGCAAATTTAGAATAAGTCGTACAAACTTTATTGGCTTGGCAGATTTAACTGTAAATTTTAATATCACGGGTACAGCTACGCTCAATACACATTATGTACAAAGTGGTGCAAATTTTACGACAGGCAAAGTTACGATTCCTGCCAATACACAAACTGTAGATATTGATATTACTGCCATCAATGATTGGGCTATCAATAGCACCAAAAATATCATTCTAACTTTAACCACAGGCTCGTATATTGTAGATGCTACCAACAATAGTGCTTCGATGAATATTGTAGATGATAATAATTTTGTGGATATTGTAACCGCAGGCAGTGCCTACGAAGCAGGAGCAACAGGCACAGCACTTGGCACTACCTTTACAATTTCTCGAAGTAATGGTAGTAATAGCAATCCTTTGCCTGTTACATTCTCCATTGCAGGCTCGGCTACAATTCTTAGCAATTATACCTTGACAGCTACAGGAGGCATTACCTATAACAGTGGCAATACACAAGGTACGGTTACTATACCTACAGGAGCTTCTGCAATCGTATTGACTTTAATGCCTATTAACGATAACCAAACTAATAACGACAGAAATGTAATTTTTACGATTGCACAAAGAACTCCACAAAATTATACTATCATCAATACTTCAGCAAATAGTGCTACTGCCACGATTGTTGATGACAAAAATACAATTTCTATCAGTTCGGCAGGCAGTGGCTATGAGGCTGGTGCTACAGGTAGCCCTCTTGCAACTACTTTTACTATCTCGCGAACCAATCCCATTGCTGGAAATTCTTTGCCTTTAGCAGTAACTTTCAATATTGGTGGTTCGGCTACTATTTTGACACATTATACCCTATCAGCAAATGTAACTTTAACTTCGACACAAGGTAAAGTTACGATTCCTGCGGGTGCAAATAGTGTAGTCGTAACTTTAACCCCAATTAACGACAACCAAATTAATAACAATAGAGATGCAATCTTTGCAATAGCACAAACTTCGCCACAAACGTATTTAACGGCAGCACCTTCTATGCCACCTGCACCTCCAACAGATGCGGTATTCATTACAATTATTGATGATAAAAATACGGTTTCTATTACGGCAGCAGGTAATGCTTTTGAGGCAGGTGCAGGTGGTATGTCTATTCCTACAACTTTTACTTTTTCCCGTACCAATAGCATTGCAGGCAATGCACGTGCTTTGCCTATCAGTTTTTCTATTGGTGGAGTTGCAATTCTCAATACCCATTATACTTTATCGGCTTTGGGTGGCATTACGTTTAGTGGCACACAAGCAACAGTTACCATTCCTGCTGGGGCAAGTAGTGTAGATGTAATTTTAACTCCTATTAATGATGGACAAATTAATACCAACAGAGATGTAAGTTTTACGATTGTGCAAACAAGTCCACAAAGTTATTTGACTGCTATGACAAATAGTGCAAGTATTACCATTATAGACGACAACAATATGGTTGCAGTAACAGGTGGTGCAAATGCGATGGAAGCTGATGTTACTACAGGTTTGCCCGTAGCTACTACTTTTACTTTTTCGCGGACTGGTGGTAGCACTGCCATTCCATTGACCATAAGTTTTTCGCTAAGTGGAACAGCAACACTCACTACACATTATACCTTTTCAAGCAATGTTACAGTGATAGGAAGTCAAGCAACGGTTACGATTCCTGCGGGTGCAAGCAATGTCATTGTAACTCTTACGCCTATTAATGACCTAATAATCAACACTAACCGAATTGTAACAGCTACCATTACCCAAACAGCTACCCAAACTTATACGATTTCGGCTACAGCAAGCACTGCATCTATTACGATTGTAGATGATAACAATACTGTTTCGGTAACTTCGTCAGGCATTAATGCTTTGGAAGCCGATTTGGTAACGGGTCTGCCTGTAACAACTATTTTTACGTTTTCACGCACAGGAGGTAGTATTGCTTTGCCACTAAACATAAATTTTACGATTGCTGGAGCAGCTATTGCCAATACACATTATACCTTGAGTGCAACAGGTGGCGTAACTTTTAACGCAAGTAATACACAAGGCACTATTACCATTCCTGCCAATGCAAGCAATTTGGTAGTAACTCTTACGCCAATTAATGACTTTATTATCAATAGTAATAGAGATGTAATTTTTACGGTAGCAGCCACTACTACACCTACTTATACGGTTATTACCCCTATTGGAAGTAGTGCAACTGCCATTATTGTAGATGACAAAAATACGGTTTTGATTACTGCCTCCAGCAATGCTTTTGAAGCTGATGTAACAACAGGATTGCCCGTACCAACTACATTTACCTTTTCACGCACAGGAGGAAGTATAGCACTGCCATTAACCGTTAATTTTACGATTGGTGGTGCTGCAACAGCACTGACACATTATACGCTTAGTGTACCTGTAGGAACAATTACCTATAATGCAACGCAAGGAACTGTTACTATTCCTGCAAATCAAAGCAATATTGTAGTAATCCTAACACCGATTAATGACAACCAAATTAATAATAATCGAGACGTAGTTTTTACGATTGCACAAGCAAATCCACAAACTTATTTGATTGCAGCAGCACCTACTAATAGTGCAACAATTACTATTATTGATGATAAAAATACCGTTTCTATTGGCTCCTCTTTGGTAGATGCTTTTGAGGCAGGTGCAGACGGAAATCCTGTAGCAACTACGTTTGTCTTTTCTCGGACAGGTGCAAGCAATGCCCTACCTTTGTCTGTATTATTTGCAATAGCAGGAACAGCAACCGCAAACACAGATTACACACTTTCGGCAATCGGTGGCGTAGTGCTTAATAGCACCAATACCGAAGGAACAGTTACCATACCCGCAGGTAGTAGTAGTGTAATAGTAACTTTAACCCCTATCAATGATTATGTTTTGACTGGAGATAGAACAGTGATTTTTACAGTTTCGCCAAAAAGTCCACCAAGCTATTTGATAAGTAGTACGAATATTAGCACCAAAAACATTATTGATGATACCAATGAAATTATCGTATTTTCGGGAGGAAGTCCTTCAGAAATTCCAACTACAGGAACTTTTACATTTTTCCGACATATAGCAACTACAGCACCTGTAACGGTGCATTTTACCGTTGGTGGAACAGCAACCTTCAGCACCCATTATACGGTTACAAGTACAGATGTATTTACCTATTCGGCTGGTTCGGGAACTATTGTTATCCCTGCTAATGCTACAAGTGCTACGATAACCATTAATCCAATTAATGACTTTATTATAAACACCCCAAGAACTGTAATTTTAACGGTTATTCACACCACACCAAACAAAAGTTATGTAGTAGGTTTGGCACCCAATAACCAAGCATCTTTGGCTATTCTCGACGATAATAATGCAGTTACCATAACAAAAACAGGTACAGCAACCGAAGATGGTAGCACTGCGAAATTTACCATTAGCAAACCAAATCCAACAAATACAGATATTACTATCAGTTTTAACGTAAATACAATGGCTGCAAATTCAGCTATTTTCAATACAAATTATACGGTTTTGGGTGCTGCTACTTTTTCGGGAACTTCAGGCACTGTGGTATTACCAATGAATCAAACTTCGGTAGATATTACCATTGTACCTATAGATGATAACCTTATCAACATAGACCGAAGTGTTACTTTAGATTTGATAAATCCAATGCCATTTCAATACCAACTTAGTGGCACAGCTACCGAAATTACTTCTACGATTATTATTAAAAATGATGACCCTCAAGCAACTGTAAGTTTGGGAACAAATCCAAATGAAACAAATACTGTAGCAGGTAAATTTACTATCAATTTTAATGCTGCACCAACAGCAAACACAACTATTAATTATGTATTGACGGGAACTGCCGCAGCAAGTCGTTACACAATTTCGGGGGGTGCAAACATTATTGGAACTCCAACAGCAAGCACTGCCGTAGTCGCAGCAGGTAGCACAAGTGCCGAAATTATTTTTACTCCTGTAGATGATTTTATTATTAATCCAAATGAAACAATTATTTTAACCTTGCAAGCAAGCACCACCACGCCAACGCCTGATTATTTTGTAGGCTTAACCCCTACTGCAACTATGCAAATTATAGATAATGATGTAAATGTAGATTGTGCAATAACACCAACACTGCCAACAGCTACTTGGACAGGCATACAAAATGCAAACCTAAATTACACAGCAAGCACAGGACAGGCTTTGGAATTTGCCATAACGACCATGAATTTGGGAAATGATACCATTAAAATTTATAATGGAACAACTATTTCGGTAGCAAACCTAATTGCCGAATATACAGGAAATACTATCAATCCACCACGTTTTACGTCTATTGCCGAAACTATGACCGTAGTAGTACATAATACCAATGCAAGTGCCAATGTAGTATATAATGTAATTTGCATACCACAAACTCCAAGAGTAAATTGTGGTGCTGCAAATCCAACTCTATACAATATAGGCACACTAACTACGCCATATCCTTCGAATAGTCGAATATTCAAAACTTTTCAAAGCTCAAGTTTTGCCAATGGAAATGGGCAAATTTCGGCTACTTTTATCCGTTTTGATGTCGAGGCAAGTTATGATGTCGTAAAAGTATTTGACAGTGCAGATACTTTAGATATTCATTTGATTGGCACTTTCCATAATGGACAATTACCAACTTCTACCCTAACCAGCTCTAATGCAGGAGGTTATATGACGTTTTTATTGTATGCAGATGGCAATGTAGAACGAAGTGGCTTTGAAGTATCTATGACTTGTGGTGCTAATACAGTATCGCCAACTTTATCGAATCCCGATTTATTAGCCTTAGAAGAACTCAAAACAGCTTACCCAAGTCTTGCTACGCTATGGAATGCAAGCACACCAACCACATGGGCAGGAGTAGTTTGGAATCAAGAGCCTGTCCGCAGAGTTACTAGCATTACTGCTTCAGGCGAAGGATTAGTTGGGGCATTACCGCCAAAATTTGCCTTTGATGCAACAGCCAATGACGATAGAATGTCCCGTTTACAAAGTTTAGATTTGAGTAATAATGGCATTGATGGAATCATACCTGCAAGTTATGGAAAATTAAAAGTTACGCACTTAAATTTATCCAATAACTCGATAGATGATGTAGCCGAAGAAATTAGTGATATTGCAAATTTAGTAACCCTAAATTTGAGTTCTAATTCTTTGAAAAGTACCAATAATTTGCTCGGTTTGGAAAATTTACAATACCTTACAGATTTAGATTTAAGTAATAATTTGATAAATGAATACCTGCCTGTAGAATTATTGGCTATTCCAAATCTTACAAACCTAAACTTAAGCGTAAATCAATTTACAGGAACTTTGCCCGAAGAAATTAAAGACATGGAATATATCAAAGTCTTAAATTTATCGAGCAATAATTTGACAGGCACACTCAATTATAACGGAACAGTGTTATTATTTGATGACCAAAGATTATTAGAAAAATTAGACCTTAGCAATAATGAATTTACAGGAGCTTTGCCAAGCAATATGATTAATAGTATCAAGTTTTTGAATTTATCAGAAAATAAATTGACAGGAAGTATTGATAATATTACCCAACTACCAGGGCTTATTGATTTGGAATTGCAAAAAAATGATTTTTCAGGCGTATTGCCACTCAATTTGCAAAATATTTCTTTTGCGGTAAATATCAATCTTTCTAATAACAAATTTACAGGAACTATTCCAAGTTGGACACAATTTAATGTGATTCGTACTTTGAATTTGAGTTTTAATAAGCTAAGTGGACAAGTGCCTGCAAGTTTAAATACTATTACAAGTCTAACCAACTTATTTTTAAATGATAACCAATTAGTAGATTTGCCAATTTTAACAGATTTGATAAATATGAAAAATTTGGCAGTCTATAACAACCGACTTACTTTCGAAGATTTAGAGCCTAATATTACAGTACCAAATTTTACACCTGCTTTGTATGCACCACAAGCTACTATCAACGACACCATTCGAATTACGACCACCATTGGTGCAACTATTAGAATGCGTACTAATACCGCAGGTACTGCCAATTTTTATAGATGGAGAAAAGGAAATTTGGCAATCGGCAACGCAGCTATAGCAAATGATAGTTTGTATATTATTGGTGCAGTTTCTATTGACAATGCAGGGGTATATACTTGTGATGTTACCAGCACAAAAGTAGTAGGACTTACATTAATTAGAAATCCTATTATCCTAAATGTAGGAAACCCTCGTGTGAATGTAAGTGATTCTTTGGCATTGGTGGCACTGTATCGAAGTGCAGACGGCAAAAATTGGGAAAATACGTGGAACTTGACACAACCTGTTCGAACTTGGTATGGCGTAACTTTAGAGGTAGATAGAGTAGTAATTTTGCGATTAAATGATAATAAATTAGATGGGAAAATTACAGACTCTTTACGATTGCTTACAAAATTACAAGAACTAAATTTGCGTAAAAACAAATTAGGAGATAGTATTCCAATTCAACTCGGCGAATTACAAAACCTAACTCGTTTTGACTTGTCGGGCAATAGACTCCTTGGTGCAATTCCTGTTACTATAGGCTCTTTAAACAAATTGACTTATTTGGATTTGAGTGAAAATTTATTGACAGGGGCAATTCCAAGTACGTTTTCAAACTTGAATAAATTGGTAACTCTTTCTTTAAATGATAATAATTTGACAGGAATGCCAATTTTGACAGGCATTAGCACCCTAAAAACATTGAAAATAGAGAATAATCGTATGCAATTTGGCGACCTCGAACCAAACCAAAATTTGATTAGCAACGTAAGTTTAAAATTTAGTTATTCACCACAAGCATTAATTAACGAAGCAAGAACCATTCAAGCAGTTTTTGCAACCTCTTTGACTTTAAATACACAGACTACAGGCTCGGCAAATAGTTATCAATGGACAAAAAGTGGTAATAATATTGGTGCAAATACACAAGTAGCCGATTTTAAAATAAATTCGCTAAGTTATGCAGATTCAGGGGCATATAGTTGCAAAATTACCAATAGCTTAATCCCTAATTTGACGTTAATTCGTAGAACTTTGACTGTGGTAGTTAATCAACCTACTCTGTTGCGGACAGATTCTTTGGCTTTGGTAGATTTGTATAATAGCACCAATGGAGCAAATTGGGATAAAAAATGGATATTAACCCAACCAATGGACACATGGTTTGGTGTGGTATTAGACAAAAGCATAGGTCGTGTCATTCGTGTATTGTTGTCTAATAACAAACTCAATGGTACAATTTCTACTTCGATTGGCAATTTAAGCAAACTTAAAGAGTTGAATATTCGTGCAAATCCTGATTTAACAGGCACTATTCCAAGTTCTATTGGCAATTTATTGGAATTGGAAGACCTTAATTTGCGTGGAAATAAACTAAGTGGCACAATTCCAACAAGTTTAGGCAATTTGAGTAACCTAAAAACAATGGCTGTAGATAATAATTTGCTAACAGGAGTTATTCCAACAGAATTAGGAAATTTGAAAAAACTGTCTGTTTTGTATCTCAACAATAATAAGTTTACAGGCATTTTGCCAAGTGAAATTAATAATTTGACGTTGTTGCAAGAGTTGTATCTCAATGATAATGAATTGGACAAGTTGCCAAATTTGCCAAATTTGACAGTTTTGGGGACTTTAGATGTCAAAAATAATAAATTAGGTTTTGAAAGTTTGGAATCTTTAATTCGCATTGCAAGTTTTCAATATAGCCCACAAATGGCAAAAGATACGGTTGCAATTACTGTAGCTACAGGGCAGACTATGGCATTAAACACACAGGCTGGTGGTACACAAAATCTGTATCAATGGCGAACAAATGCTACTACAGCTATTAGTAATGCCACAACTGCTATTTTAACGATTAGCAATATTCAACCACAAAGTACAGGTGCTTATACTTGTAGTATCAAAAATAGTTTATTGCCTAATTTGACAATAACCTATTTATATGCCGTAAAAGTAGTGCCTGCTGTGCCACAAATTACACAACCATTGGCATATTGTATTGGCAATAGTTCTATTACTTTGACTGCACAAGGCACACAAGCCGCATTTACTCGTTGGACTTGGTATAATGGCACTAAAGTAGAAATTAACAATAATAGAAATACATTTAGTTTTACGCCAAAACAAGCAATAGACACTGTTTTTGCGGTTACAGTAGTAAAAGATGTAGAAAGTTCGGCTAAAGCTATGCTGATTATTTATGTAAAACCTATTTTACAAAATAACAACGGAGTTTTTACCGTTTTGGACAATGGCAATGCCACTAACAAATACCAATGGTTTTATTTTGAAAGCCCAATTTCGGGAGCAACAAACAAAACTTTTAGCCCAGAAGCTAATAAATTTGGAGACTATAAAGTGAATGTAATTACCGAAGAAGGCTGTGCATCGAGTTCAGATACGTACAAATTTGCGAACAGTGTAACAGGAACAGAGGACGAAATGTTGAAAAATAGTTTAAAAATTTATCCTAATCCAGCAACCGAAAACTTGCAACTTGTATTGGATAATACCTATTTTGGTACTACTACAGTTAGTATTACAGATGTTTTGGGGCGTATATTGTGGGAAACAAAATTGGATAAAAACTCAAGCATTTTAACACAAGAAATTAATGTTTCGAGTTGGGCATCTGGCACGTATTGTTTGCGTTTGCAAAGCAAAAACGGATTTGCAAGCAAAAAATTTGTGAAAAATTAAGAAAATAATAAGTTTTAGGAGAAATCTGGTCAATAAAATTTTCTAATTTTTGTAGTATAAAAGTAAATGGTATAAAAATTTATAGCATTTTTGCATAAATTTTTATACCATTTCTAATAAAAAAATAATTAACTATGTATAAAATGAATATGAAAAAATTATTTATTGTTGCAATGTTTTTTTTAGTTGCTTGTAGTGGCAAAGAAACTGCTGTAAGCAACCAAGTAGAACTCAACTTTGTCATGCAAGTAGGCACTGAAGGCTTACAATTAAATAGCAGCAAATATACCAATGCAAATGGCGATATCTATACGATTGAAAAATTTGCATTTTATATCAGCAATGTTGTTTTAAGGAATAAAGCCAAAAATATCACTTATACCGAACCAAACAGTTATCATTTGATACGGATAGAAAACAATAACAAAGTTAGTGTTTCTATTCCTGCTGTAGTAGCCAATAGCTATGATGAATTGCAATTTTCGATAGGTGTGGATAGCAAAGCAAATGCCTCGATAGATAAAATTGGCGACTTAGACCCTGCCAATGGTATGGCTTGGGATTGGAATACAGGCTACAAATTTTTATCTTTAGAAGGTCGTTATTTTCCTACAAATGCAACCGCCAAAGGCTTGTTGATGCACATTGGCGAGAATGAAAATTACAAAACCATCACCCTAAGCCTAAGTAAACCCATAGAAGTAGCAGCAGGCAAAACAAGTACCATTACGATTCAAACAGATATTGCACAATTATTTAAAAGCCCTAACCTTATTAATTTTGCAAATACCAACCAAGTAATGAGTGGGGAAGAAGCAAAAAAAATTGCAGAAAACTATACTACTATGTTTCGTGTTGGTAATTAAAATATTTGTAAGAAATGAAAAAATACTACACTTCGCTAACAAAATACCTTACCACTTTGTTAGCGAATGTGAGCAGTAAAATGATTTGATAAATTACTTTTATATAAATTGATAATGGAATTAGAAAATATAACAGAACTTACAGTAATTGGTGTTGGTGCTTCGGCAGGAGGTTTGGAAGCATTGCAAGATTTATTAAAATATTTACCTGCCAAATTACATAATGTAGCATTTATTGTGGCTCAGCATCTTAGTCCTACCTATAAAAGTAGAATGGTGGAACTTTTGCGTAAAAATACCACTTGGAAAATAGTAGAAGCCGAACAAGGTGCTACATTAGATAGCAATACCATGTATATTACCCCACCTGATACCGAAATAGAAATTGTACATAAAAAAATAAAATTATCTAAATCTATTCATAGTCCACGCCCAAAACCTTCTGTAGATACCTTGTTTGAAAGTTTGGCAATGAATTACCAAAATAAATCTATTGGAATTATTCTTTCGGGAACAGGTACAGATGGGACAATCGGAGCTAAAGCTATCAAAAAAACAGGTGGATATATTATTGCTCAAGAACCAAATACTGCCAAATATGACGGTATGCCAATGTCGGTTATCGAATCGGGCAACGTAGATTGGGTGCTATCTACCGAATATATGGGCGAAGAAATTTATCATTTATTACAAGAACCTAAAAATTTATCTATACGCTATAACCAAGAAGAAAATATTACTACAGCATTACAAAAAGTATTTACTATTTTAACGCAACGTACAGGCACAGATTTTAGCAATTATAAACCTACTACCATTTTACGAAGATTAGAGAAAAGAATTGTAGCTACAAAAACCAAAAATATAGAAGAATATCTGCTTTTTTTAGAAAGTAATCCACAGGAAATAGATACTTTATTTGATACGATTTTGATTGGGGTAACTTCTTTTTTTAGAGATAAAGAGGCTTTTGCAAAGTTGGAGGAATATTTGGCAAAAGTAGTACAAAACAAACGGAAAAATGATGCCATTCGTATTTGGGTGGCAGGCTCGGCAACAGGCGAAGAAGCATATTCGATAGCTATTATCCTCAACAAACTACTCCACCAACGCCAAAAAGATTACTCTATACAAATATTTGCTACAGATATAGACGAAAGAGCCATTGCAAAAGCCCGAAAAGCAATTTATCCTGCACAATCTTTGATAGATGTACCTACTGAAATTATAGAACAATATTTTCTCAGAAAAGGTAATGACTATGAACTTATCAAGACCATCAAAAGTATGGTTTTGTTTTCTAAACACGACCTTAGCAAAAACCCGCCATTCCTAAAATTAGATTTAATTACTTGTCGTAATTTATTGATTTATTTTGGAACTAATTTGCAAAAACAAATTATTCCAATATTTCATTATGCACTTAACCCAAATGCCTATTTGTTTTTGGGGAAGTCGGAAACTGTAGGGCATTTTAATAATTTGTTTGAAACTGTAGATGCAAAAGCAAAAATTTTTCAACAAAAACGGACTAACAAAGCAAGTTCTATCAAAATATCCAATTTTAAACCTGTAAAATATAATTTACCAATAGCAAACAATACAAAAATAGCTACTGGAACAGATATTTCTCTGGAAACTTTGGCAAAAGAAACTCTTTTTCAGCAATTTGAATCTCCTTATACGATTGTTAATGACATAGGAGATGTGCAAGAATTGCGGGGAAATATCAACAAATATTTAAGCCTGCCTCAAGGGGTATTACAAACAAATCTTGCTAAACTTATTTTGCCTGATTTGCAAATAGAATTTCGTGCAGTATTTTCCAAAGCCACACAAAATAAAGAAACTACAAAAAGTAGAATTAGAAAAATACATACAGAAAACTCTGTGCAATATGTGCGTATGGTAATTGCTCCTTTGTTATTTACAGAAAAATTAGGGGAATTTTATCTGGTAATTTTTGAGGAGCTTAATCTAAGTGAATTGGAAGATGTATTACCTAACTTACTATCTACTACTGATTTGATGCAAAATTTTGATGCCAATACAAGCCAAAACCAACGAATCATAGAACTTGAACAAGAATTGGCAGTTACCAAAGAACATTTACAATCTTTTATAGAAGAATTGGAAACAAGTAACGAAGAATTACAATCTCTAAACGAGGAGTTACAGTCGACTAATGAAGAGTTGCAAGCCTCTAACGAAGAATTGGAAACAGGAAACGAAGAATTGCAATCCACGAATGAAGAAGTACAAATAGCTTATGAAGAACTAAAAACAGCAAATGACGAGTTAGAAAAAACAGATAATTTACTAAAAATTTCGGAAACTAATTTATTGGCATTACTCAATAATTCTCTCAAAGGTAGTTGTTTGATAGATAGAAATTACAAAATTCTTTTACATAACGAAAAGTTTAGTAAGCTATTTACCCATATTTCAGACAAAAATATAGCAACTACTAATTTTTTGATAGACTATATTTCTCCTATTCATTTGGCACCGTTTTATGAAAATTTGTCTGTAGTATTTACGACTAAAACAGCACATAATTTTGACTATCAGTTTATTGCTAATAATAAAAAATTCTATTACATCATAAACTTTACCCCTGTATTGGATAGCAAAGGAGAAGTAAAAAATATTTCTATAGGAGTTTTGGATACTTCGAATCTACAAGAATTAGACATCAAACTAAAAAGTTCGGAAAAATTATTAAGTTCTGTATTTGACGTAGCTGCAATTGGTATTGCGGTAATAGACGAAGAAGGGTATTATGCAAAAATTAACCAAGAATATTGCAAAATTTATGGTTATGTGTATGAAGAACTAATTCACAAGCATTTTACTATTGTGATGCCTGATATTCACCATGCAAGTGTAAGTGCCTTGCACAAAGATTTTTTGGCAGGCAAAGTAAGTATGCAAGGAGAATGGCAGGTGAAACGCAAAACAGGGGAAGTGATTTATGTAGAAGTACAAAATGCCTTATTGACACAAATAGATGGCACAAAATTTCGTGTCGTTAGTGTAAAAGATATTACAGAAAGTAAAAAACAGAAAAATTTATTAGAAAAAACTCAGGAGGCTGGTAAAATTGGTGGCTGGTATTTAGACCTTGTTACGGGGCAAAATACATGGACAGAGGAAGTGTATCGTATTTATGAAGCACCAGCAGATTATAATGTCAATGTAGATAATGGCTTGTTACGTTATGAAGTTGAGGATAGAGAAATTTTGGAAAAGGCTTTGCAAGCAGCTATCAACGAAAATAAATCGTATCACTTAGATTTACGTTTTATTTCTTTGCTCAATACCAAAAAATGGGTACATGTAACTTGTAATCCTGTGGCAGCTGATGGCAAAGTAGTAAAACTTTATGGCACTATTCAAGATATTACCGAGCAAAAAGAAACCAACAACCGCCTACGAGAAAGTGAAAACCGTTTTAGAATTATGGCAGATGCTGCTCCTGTACTAATATGGTTATCAGATACGAGCAAAGAATGTTTTTATTTTAACCAGCAATGGTTGAATTTTAGAGGCAAAACATTAGAACACGAGGTAGGAAATGGTTGGGTAGATGGCGTACACCCAGACGATTTGACCTACTGTTGGGAAACCTATAGCCAAGCATTTGACCAACATCTAAAATTTTCGATGGTTTATCGTCTATGTAATGCCAATAATGAATACCGTTGGTTATTGGATAATGGCGTGCCAAGATACTTAGAAGACGGTACTTTTGTAGGATATATTGGCAGTTGTGTAGATATTACCGAACAAAAAGAAGCCGAAAATCAATTACGAGAATCCCAAAAAATGTATAAAATATTAGCAGAAAATTCGGTAGATGTGGTATATACCTTAGATAATGCAATGAAAATGAATTTTATTAGCCCTTCTATTTTTCGTTTGACAGGTTACAGCCCTGAAGAATTTAAGGCAATGCCCTTTGATAAAATGCTACCGCCTGAATCTTTGAAAATTATGTGGCAAAAACACGCCGAAAGAATGCAAGCAGAAGCAACAGATACTAACAATAAAGAAATTTTTGTTACAATGGAAATCGAGCAAATTCGAAAAGATGGACAAAGAATTTGGACAGAAACTGTTACCACAAGACTATATGACGAAAACAACGAAAAAATAGGCTATCTTGGCGTTACAAGAGATGTTACCATGCGAAGACAAGCCGAAAACAAATTGAGAGAATCGCAGAGAAAATATGAATTATTAGCAAATAACTTGCATGATGTCATTTTTACGACAGACGAAAACATAAAATTTACCTTTATTACGCCTTCTATTTTACAAATGACAGGCTATACAGTGCAAGAATTTATGGAACTAAATCCACAAGATTATCTCACAGCAGAAGGCTTGGCATTGATTTATAAAAATCATATAGAAAGAACAAAAATAGAAACTGAAAATCCCGAAACGTCTAAATACTTAGCATCTACTTTAGAATTACAATATGTGTGTAAAGATAAAACTTTGCTTTGGGTAGAAGTTTTAACATCAAGACTTTATGACGAACAAGATAAAAGTATTGGTTTTGTTGGTATTATCAGGGATATAAGCCTACGCAAACAACAAGAAAATGAACTAAAAAAATTATCATTAGTAGCCAGCAAAACTAGTAATGCAATTATTATTACCGACAAAGATAGGCTTGTAGAATGGATAAATGATGGTTTTACACGAACTACAGGCTATACTCTCGAAGATTGTCAAGGCAAAACTTTAAAGTTTTTGCAAGGAGCAGAAACCAAGCCAGAAGATATAATGGCTATCTCGCAAAACTTAATTTCTAAAAAACCATTTACCCAAGAAATATTAAATTATACCAAAACAGGTGAAAAATATTGGGTAAATCTAAACATAACACCTATTCTCAACGAAAATGGCGAGGTAGAAAAATATATTGGTATTCAAAATGATATTACTTCCAAAAAAATAGCTGAAGAACAATTACAAAATTATGCCAATCAACAAAAGAAATTGACCGAAGATTTGACGCAACAAAATAACGACTTGCGACAGTTTTCCTATATTTTGTCCCATAATATACGGTCGTATGTAGCTAATATTTTGGGAATTGTAAATCTAATGAACATAGACGACTATGATAAAAATGAATTGGAAGAATATTTGCAAATGTTGGAACAAGCAACCAATGGCTTGGATAGTGTAATCAAAGATTTGAATGATATTTTAGATGTACGCCGTCCATTCAACAAAAGAATAGAAAAAATAGAGTTACTACCTATGTTGGCAGAAATTACAGATACTTTACAAAATCAAATTGTAGAATGTCAAGCCAACATACACTATGATTTACAAGTAACAGAATTACTTAGCGTAAAACCTTATTTGCAAAGTGTACTTTATAATTTAATAAGCAATTCTATTAAATATCGTAACATAGAAAAACCTTTGCAAGTAAGGATAAGTTCTAAAATTGTAGCAGATAAAATTGTTATTCAAGTGCAAGATAACGGTTTAGGAATTGATTTGGTGGCACAAAAAGACAATATTTTTAGTCTTTACAAACGGTTTCATTTGCACACTTCAGGCAAAGGATTGGGACTATTTATGGTAAAAACCCAAATAGAAGCTATGGGTGGCACTATCGAAGTGGAAAGCAAAGTCGAAGAAGGTAGCAAATTTTCGGTTATTTTGCCTTTAGAAACAAAAGTACTGTAGTCCACACTACAGTACTTTTTTAGGAAAATGGCTTGTATTTTTGCAAAAGTCCTTTGTATAAGCTATTTTTTTTTATATTTGTCGCAAAAATAACTTTATGTTTGCTAATTATACCGAAACACGCAACGCACTTACCGCAAAAAAGACAAGTTGCAAAGATTTAGTAACGTACTATCTCCAAAATATACAAGAAAAAAATGCCGAACTGAATGCCTTTCTCGAAGTTTATGAGGCAGACGCATACAAACAGGCAGAAATTGTAGATAAAAAATTAGCCGAAGGCACAGCAGGCAAATTAGCAGGTTTTGTAATTGCTATCAAAGATGTATTGGCATACCAAGACCACGGTTTGCAAGGAAGTTCCAAAATATTACAAGGTTTTCAATCGCAATTTACAGGAACAGCCGTACAAAGATTAATAGACGAAGATGCTATTTTGATAGGTCGCAATAACTGTGATGAGTTTGCAATGGGTTCGACCAACGAAAATTCGGCTTTTGGGGCAGTTCGCAATGCAGCCGATACCAGCAGAGTATCGGGTGGAAGTTCGGGTGGCTCGGCAGTGGCGGTGCAAGCCAAGATGTGTTTAGCCTCTTTAGGCTCGGATACAGGTGGCTCTGTGCGACAACCCGCAGCTTTTTGTGGCTTAGTAGGCTTAAAACCAAGCTACTCAAGAGTTTCACGATTTGGTTTGGTGGCGTATGCTTCATCTTTTGACTGTATTGGCGTGTTTGCAAATACTGTAGAAGATACTGCATTGCTACTCGAAGTAATTGCAGGAGCAGATGATTTTGATAGCACTGTTTCGCAAAAAGCAGTACCAGCCTATAGCAAATTATTAAGCAATGATTTTGAAACTACCAAACCCAAAATTTGCTATATCCGCGAAACTATTGAAAATGAAGGACTGCACCCCGAAATTAAGGCAGCAACGCAGAAAAAAATAGAGAATTTGCAAGCACAAGGATTTGTGGTAGAGACTGTAGATTTTCCACTGTTGCCCTATATTTTGCCAACGTATTATATTTTGACTACTGCCGAAGCAAGCACCAATTTGTCGAGATATGATGGCGTAAAATATGGCTACCGCAGTGCAAATACCACAGATTTGGTAAGTATGTATAAAAAGTCAAGGTCAGAAGGTTTTGGAACGGAAGTAAAACGCAGAATAATGTTAGGTACTTTTGTACTAAGTGCAAGTTATTATGATGCCTATTTTACCAAAGCCCAAAAAGTTAGACGGTTGATTAAGGAAAAAACGCAGGAAATTTTCAAAACCTACGATTTTATTCTTATGCCTGTTACACCAACTGTAGCACCCAAATTAGGAGAATTTACGGATAATCCTTTGCAAATGTATTTGGCAGATATTTTTTCGGTGCAGGCAAATGTAGCTGGAATTCCTGCTATTGCTATTCCAAATGGCACAGATGCACAAGGATTGCCGATAGGCATACAAATAATGGCAGACTTTTTTGAAGAGCCAAAAATGTTGGCTTTTGCAAAATTTTTGGTAGAAAAAGTATAAACTACAACAGTAAAATATGTACCGTAGTATAGAGGAATTGCAAAAGCATAGCACCTAAAACTACGGTACATTTTTGTACTGACTAATTTTTTGCTGTAAAATCCCTCAAAAAATTGCAAAACCTAATTTTATTACTAATTTTACAACGTACTAATTTTTCTAATCCTTAAAACCCAAAACGTATGAAAACCCTAAAAAGTGCAGCAGCACTATTTGCTATGCTATGCCTAATGGCAAGTTGCAACAAAGAAGAACCCAAAAAAACAGATATATGTGATTGCAATACACCCAAAATAAAAGAACGAGAGATTACTGGTAAACTCTCTGTAAAAAATAATCAAATATCAATAACTCGTGGTTCTATTGATATACATATTGCTTGTAACTTTAATGAAACTCTGTCAAAAATTAAAGATTTAAACATTGGACAAGATTCGATAGTTACATCCAAGTTACAATATACTGATTGTGAACCTTCTGTTGCTTCTTATCGTGTTACTTATTATTCCAATATTACACAAATGAAACTAAATAAATAGAAACTTTAAAATTATGAATAAATCAATATTGTGTTTTTTCGCTTGTTTTTTATTTTTACAGACGATTAAAAGCCAAACCGTAGAAATGCTCACACCAACAGGAAAAGA
>JBIKRY010000299.1:0-5634 GCA_044348925.1 Bernardetiaceae bacterium | reverse complement strand
AATTACTAAGCAATAAAAAGTATAAAACCTAAAAGTTGTATAATTTATGGTATTGGTTGCGTTGCATAAGTAATAAAGTAAACTAAATGTATTAATTGTTATGTAATTCCTTGATAATGAATTTTAAAAAGAGAAATTCTAACAAGAACAATGGTATTTATTTTGGTCTTATTACTTATTTTGATTTTGTAATTACTAAATAGTATGTAAATTTGCTAAAAATTCTATTACAAGACAAATTATAAATGTTTTTTTATGACAAAAGACCAAATAAAAGATTTAAAGGCTCGTGTTGGGGCGTTGAGGAGGTATCTTTGACTATGAAAGGAAAGTTACAGAGTTACAAGAGTTGGAAAAAATAACTTTGGAGGCTAATTTTTGGGATATTCCTAAAACTGCACAAGAAATTTTAAAGGCTATGCAGAGCAAAAAAATATGGACACACAGTTATGAGCAAGTAGAAAAAGCTGCTGATGATTTGGATACTTTGTTTGAATTTTATGAATCTGGTGATGTTGCAGAGAAAGAAATAGAAATAGAACAAAATAAAGTGTTGGGATTGGTAGAAGAATTGGAATTTAAAAAGATGTTGAGCAATGAAGAAGACCAATTAAATGCTGTTTTAGAAATAAATCCTGGTGCTGGTGGTACAGAAAGTCAAGATTGGGCTGAGATGTTGATGCGTATGTATATTTTGTGGGGAGAAAAAAATGGCTACAAGGTATATGAACTTTATAAGCAAGCAGGTGAAGGTGCAGGCATTAAGTCGGCTGCTTTAGAATTTGAAGGCAATTTTGCATACGGTTATTTGCAGGCGGAGATTGGTGTGCATCGTTTGGTTAGGCTTTCGCCTTTTGATGCAAATGAAAGACGACATACTTCTTTTGCTTCTGTTTTTGTGTACCCTGTGGTAGATGATAGTATTGAGATAGAAATTAATTTGGCAGATATAGAATGGGATACTTTTAGGTCTGGTGGTTCGGGTGGGCAGAATGTGAATAAGGTAGAAACGGCAGTGAGATTAAAACACAAACCTTCGGGCATCATTATAGAGTGTCAACAAGAAAGGTCGCAAAACCAAAATAAGGAAAAAGCACTAAAAATGCTCAAATCTAAATTGTATCAAATAGAAATTGAGAAAAAAAATGCAGAAAAAGCCAAAGTAGAAAGTACAAAAAAACGTATTGATTTTGGCTCACAAATTCGCAACTATGTTTTACATCCTTATAAATTGGTAAAAGATGCAAGAACAGGAGTAGAACGGAGTGATGTGCAGAATGTTTTAGATGGTGATTTGAATGAATTTATTAAAGCATTTTTAATGCAACAATAATTGAAATAAAAAAATCTCTGTTTCGACAATTTGTACGGAACTGGAGTTCCGTACTACTACGCAACTTATATTATTATATAGTATAAACTATAAAATATTGCTAATTTTGCAACGAATATTCATAAATATAAACAAGTGGTAAAAATAGGAAATATAGAATTGGGAGATTTTCCATTGTTGTTGGCACCAATGGAAGATGTGAGTGACCCGCCTTTTCGTGCTGTATGCAAAGAAAATGGCGTAGATTTGATGTACACAGAATTTATTTCGGCAGAAGGGTTGATTAGAGATGCTGCAAAAAGTATTCAAAAGTTAGATATTTTTGAATATGAAAGACCTATTGGTATTCAAATTTTTGGGGATAAAGTGGAGGTTATGCGAGAAGCTGCTGCCATTGCAGATAATACAAACCCTGAATTGGTGGATATAAATTATGGTTGCCCTGTAAAAAATGTAGCTTGTAAAGGGGCTGGGGCTGGCTTGTTGCGAGATTTGCCTAAAATGCAAAAAATTACTGAAGAAATAGTAAAAATTTGTAAAAGACCTGTTACTGTAAAAACTCGTTTGGGTTGGGATGATGATAGTATTAATATTTTGGAGGCTGCACAACGATTGCAAGATGTTGGTATTCAAGCACTTACGATTCACGGACGTACACGGGCACAAATGTATAAAGGTGATGCTGACTGGCGAATGATTGCAGAAGTAAAAAATATGCCAAGTATAAAAATACCTATTTTTGGTAATGGGGATATAGATTCTCCCGAAAAAGCATTGGAATATCGCAACCGTTATGGCGTAGATGGGATTATGATTGGCAGGGCTTCGATAGGTTATCCTTGGATTTTTAATGAAATAAAGCATTATTTCAAAACAGGGGAAAAATTAGCAACACCAACTATAGCACAAAGAGTGTATGCTTGTAAAAAGCATTTTGAGTTTTCGTTGCTCTGGAAAGGCGAAAAATTAGGTATTTTTGAGATGAGAAGGCATTACACAAATTATTTTAGAGGTTTACCCGATTTTAAGCCTTTTCGTATGCAGTTGGTAGAATCTGGAAATCCTAACGAAATACGAGATATTTTAGATTTGGTAGCCGAAACGTATAAAGAAATACCTATTTTAGTACATACAAACTAATAAAAATAAGCACAGACTGAAGTCTATGCTACATCAAAAAAGTAGTCATCTAAAAAGATGACTACTTTTTTATTTGGCTTTCAACTGTTGCAGTAATTGACTTATCAACTCTTGTTGTTGTTGGTTTTGCAATTTCAAAATTTCAATAGTTTGCTGATAGGCTACTCTTTCCTGTTCAAAATTATTATTATATTGACTTTCGTTATTTCCATTTACGATATTATTACAATTTTTGAATATCATTTTTTCATCAAATTTTTTTATATCTTCGGTATCTATTCCTAACATTTTTGCTATTTCTATTAGTCTATCTTCCGTAATTTTGCTTTCATTTCGTTCCATTTTGGCGTATGCAGTATGTGAGATTCCCAAATTTTCAGCCATTACCTCTTGCGAATAGCCTTTTATTTGCCTAAATATTCTAATTTTGTTACCAAGTTTCATTTTTGTATGTTTTAGTTTCAATTCTGCACCCTAATTATAGCTATAAGACAAAGCTAAAAATTATTTTTACTAATTCATAAAATTTAGCAAAAATGTCGACTACAAATAATAAACTTTTTTACGGAGATAATTTAGAAGTCTTGCGAAAACATATAAAAACAGAAACTGTAGATTTGTGTTATATTGACCCTCCTTTTAACTCCAAACGAAATTACAACCAAATTTATAACAATATTGGCACAGAAGATAAGGCTCAAGCACAGGCTTTTGTGGATACATGGACATGGAACTCGATAGCAAATGAAGGTTTTGCAGAAATTACCAGTAATTTTAACGGACTTTTTACTAAACAAGTTATTTTATTGCTTATTGGATTGGAAAAAGTATTAGGAAAAGGTAGTTTATTGTCGTATTTGGTGAGTATGACGCAACGAATTACAGAAATTCATAGAGTTTTGAAACCAACAGGTAGTTTTTATTTGCACTGCGACCCAACGGCAAGCCATTATTTGAAATTGATTTTAGATGCTATTTTTTGTTCGCAAGGTGGAGATTTTAGGAATGAAATTGTTTGGCATTATTCAGATGGAACAGCACCTAAAAAAGACTTTAAAAATAAACATGACGTTATTTTTAGGTACTCAAAAAGTAAAGATTACATATATAATGAGGTAAGATTGCCCGTTTTAAATCTAAAAAGATACAATTTAACAGATGATGATGGGCGTAGATATTTTGAAGATGGACATAATAAAAAATGGTATGCAGACCAAGGCAGAGCTTGTGAAGATGTATGGACATATTTACAAGACGATAAATTACGGCAACTTAATTCAATGGCAAAAGAAAGATTAGGTTATCCTACTCAAAAACCAGAATCACTTTTAGAAAGAATTATCCAAGCAAGTTCTAATGAAGGAGATGTAATTCTTGATGCGTATTGTGGTTGTGGCACTACGATTGCCGTTGCCCAAAAACTAAATAGAAATTGGCTTGGTATTGATATTACTTATCAGTCTATCTCCTTGATACTGAAAAGGTTAGAGGATAGTTTTGGCAAATCTGTTTTAGATAGGATTGCTATTACGGGGATTCCCGAAGATTTTGAGGCTGCGGTTGCTTTAGCAAATAAACAAGATGATAGAGTTAGAAAAGAGTTTGAAAAATGGATAGTTTTGAGTTATTCTAACAACCGTGCAGCCATTAACGACAAAAAAGGCGGTGATGGTGGCATAGATGGCACAGCTTTTATGGTAGATTTGGACGAAGAAAATCAGCAAGATTTTAAGCAAGTTATTTTTTCGGTCAAGTCCAATAAAAGTCTATCGCCTACGGTTATTCGAGATTTGTTTGGGACTATGGAAAGAGAAAAAGCTGCGATTGGTTATTTGCTTACTTTGTATAAAATGCCTAATTTGGTAAAAGAAAGTGCAAAATATGGGAATTATGAAAATAAATTACTTAGACAAAAGTATCCAAAAATAGAAGTAATTAGTGTGGAAGAAATTTTACAAGGCAAAAAAATGCACTTACCTACTGCTATTGATATAGTCAAAGATGCAGAAAGAAAAGTAAAAGATGGAATCGTGGGAAAATTGTTGTAGTATAGTTGATTGTGTTGGCAATATTTGTCAAAATGATACTTTCTAAATTTTATATCATTAGAAAGTATCATTTTATAACAACTATTTTAGATAAAATTTATTGCGTTTTGCTTTAACGCAAATTATCTTTTAGGGAAACTTCTTGAATCAAATCTGCCACCAACCCTGTCCAACCTGTTTGATGACTTGCCCCTAATCCTTTGCCTGTATCACCGTGAAAATACTCATAAAAAAGTATATAATCTTTAAAATATTTGTCGTGTTGAAATTTTTTGTCTTTTGCGTATGCAGGTCTTTCACCTGTGTTATTGCGTTGAAATAGGCGAATAAGTCTTTTTGCTAATTCTATTCCTATTTCTTGCAAGTTCATAAAATTTCCAGAATTGCTTGGATATTCAAATTTCTCGTCATCTCCATAATATTCATAAAATTTTAGCAAAGATTCTATCAACATATAATTTACAGGAAACCAAATAGGGCCTCGCCAATTAGAATTACCGCCAAACATAGACGAATCGGACTCCCCTGGTAGATATTTTACCGAAAATACTTGATTTCCCAACGGAAAATGATAGGGATTGTCTAAATGGTATTTGGATAAAGCACGAATGCCATACTCAGACAAAAATTCGGTTTCATCGAGCATTTTTCGCAAGGTGCATTTCAAACGGTGAATCCGCAATAAGGACAACATTCTGGTTTCTCCTTTGCCATATTGATACCAACGGGACACTAAAGCAGCCAAATCTGACCTATTTTTGAGTACCCATTCCAAACGTCTTCTAAAATCGGGTAATTTTTCCAATAATTCTGGCGATAAAACCTCCACCGCAAAAAGTGGTGTTAAACCTACCATAGACCGAACTTTTAATCTTTCAAATTTTTTGCTGGAAGTATGTAATACGTCATAATAAAATTCGTCTTCATCGTCCCAAAGGTTTTTATTTTCATTGCCAATATTGGATAATGCACCTGCAATAGACAAGAAATGTTCAAAAAATTTGGAAGCCATTTCTTGATAATATGGTTTGGTTAGGGACAATTCCAAGGCAATTCGCATCATATTTAGGGAATACATTGCCATCCAACTTGTGCCGTCTGCTTGTTCCATAT
>JBIKRY010000298.1:0-5635 GCA_044348925.1 Bernardetiaceae bacterium | reverse complement strand
TTTCTTCAAATCCTGTGAAAATTTCGCACAACTCTACCAAGAGTTGGCAAATCCCCAAATGGTAAAATTGGAATAAATTGTCAAAGTGGGAATTGCTGACAACAATGCCATTTAATATTTAACCACCTGATAATCAACAAGATATATCAAAAATATCTTAAAAATATTGCAACCTATATCTTTGTGTATCGTAAACACTAACATAATAAAACAATATAAACACTTTATAATCAATGGCTTACACAAATATAAGTATTAAAAAATTAGTTTATGAAGATGCCATAAACTTTAAAGGCAAAGCTCATAAATGGTTAGCAGGTGTGTGGTTTATGGTTGGTGAATTAGCACATTATTTAAGTCGAGAGATTTACATCTACACTTGGGAGTGTGATGGCAAACAACCAAGTTACCAAAAACAATTTGGGGATTTATCTGAAGAAGAACTTATCCTCGCAATGGATTATAGGTTAGGAAGTAAAATTTACCACCAATTTATGAATGAATTAGACGAATTTGATAAATCGGAATTTTGGGCAGACGAAGCCCCAAGTCCCAAAGGTTACGAAGATTGTTTATCTGCTGAAGATTGGCAATCAGAAATAGCCATCAACGAATTTAAAGTAGTTGCATAAAATCAGAGTAGCAAGTAGGTGTATTAGCTCAGTTGGTAGAGCATCTGACTGTTAATCAGGAGGTCATTGGTTCGAATCCAATATGCACCGCAACCCACAAAAAAAGCCTTGATTGAGGCAAGGCTGGGTAGTTTTATTTAATCAAAATTTTAAACACTTACAAACGTATGAATAATACAGAAAAAAAACAAGATATAGACATGAGTTTTTTTAATGCTCCTTCCAAAGACGAGATATTCTATGTCGAAGGCAATCCAAGAAGTTATCTTTTAGATTGTCGTGAAATAGGTGGCGTAAGAATTGACGGGTCAGAAGATATTGTTGCTAAGGAATTACAGATGGATATTTTAGCCGCAGTGCCTTTACCTCCTTGCTTTTTATCACAAAAAGAAATAGAAGCAGCACAGAAAGGACAAGGTCAAGCAAATGCAAGAGTTTTAATCTTTTTTGTAGATAAAGATAATGCTCTATCTTGTACAACCGTTAAAACGGTAACATTAGGAAATTTAATGGGTTTGCAACAAAAGTTGAGGGCTGAAGGTTTGGGTATTGCCGAAGTGAATATCACAGCAAAATTTATCAAAAAGACAACCTATGGTGCTTTTGAATTTACATACAAAAAAAATACACCAGAGAGAATTGAAAAACTGAAAGAGTTTTACCAAGCTAACAATGGTTGCTTTAGAACAAATTTAGTAGAAAAACTTTTTTTGAAGTTTAACCCAGATATACACGTAAATGCTTCTCCATTATTTGACCCTAATCAATTAACCTTAAAAGCCTAATGTTTGCAAATGACGACTTTTTTAGTGCATTGGCACAAGCTCAATCACTAGATTTAAAAAATGGGGGGGCTAAATTCCCCCAACAAAGTTTAGGATTTAAGCCTATCAGTTCTGACTACTCGCAAGGAAAAGGTTATCAAGAACTGTTGTCCTTAAAAGATACCTGTAAAAAAGGCAATTATGCAACAGGGCGAAAAGTATCCTATTCTGCACTAAAGGATTTTCACATTCACCCTTTAATGTATATTGCTTATTGCCAAGACGAATTTAGCTTAGATAATTTCTCAGGTGCCACTTATGAAAGTGTTGCAATGGGCAGGGCTTTCGAATATATGTTATTTCATGATGGAATCATCGGGAAAGACGTAGAAATCGAAGATAAACCCAAACCAAATGCAACATACGCTGACAAAGATAACAAAGCATATAAGAAAGCTATGCACGAAAAAGACATAGCCATTATCTCTAAAGAAAACTTTGAAACTGTTAGTAAGATGTATCAAGTTGCTAAAACTTGTGAAAATTTGACAGAAATTCTAAAGTACCCTATCAAACCTGAAGAATTACAGTACAAACGCAACGCACAATTAGCCAATATAAACTGTACATACGTGGCAGACCTCGAAAAAGATGATTTCATTCTAGAAATCAAAACTTGTAGTAATTTGGATAGCTTCAGAAGAGATTTTTTTGATACCCGAAATTATTGGTTACAAGGTGCAATTATGTGTCAAATGTCGCAAAAAACGGTGCGTTGGTTTGTGATAGAAAATAATTATCCTTATCGATATATGATGTTTTATTTAGAAGATGAGGTAATGAATATGGCTAAAAAGCTACTAAAAAACACCTTATTTGCGTTTAGAGCTTGTTTGAGAAAAGGGTTTAACCAATACCCACAAGAAATATGCTCTTTAGAGCCTACATGGAATTTTAAACAGAGAGCAACTTAGTAAAAATATTATCAACTGGTTGTGGTAAAAAATGTATGATAGATTAAGTAATTGACAATGAGTTAGTTATCTTTGTAAAACCTTCTAAAACTTTACAAAATGATATACTGCCCTCATTGTCATAGCAAAAATATAAATAAAAATGGTAAAAAACCTAACCATACACAAAATTATTTATGTCGTGGTTGTAGCAAACAATTTCAAATGGAGTATAAAAATCAGGGTGCTAACCCTGTTGTTAAAAATTATGTCCAAAAAGCACTTTGTAGAAATAGTGGAATTACAGATATAGAAAAAATATTTAATGTAAGCAAACCTTACATTTTAAAAAATTTAGTAAATTAACGTGAACTACGGATACCGTATATTCGCCTTTAGGCGAATGAGTCGGGTAAATTGAAAGAAAAATAGTAATTATTTCTCAAAATTTGTCAATTTATAACCAAGTTCGTTTTTATCTTTACATTTCATTCGCCTAAAGGCGAATATACGGTTGCTACGCAACTTATTTATTATATATTTTACTTGTAAATTGTTGATTATCAATAAATTAATCCGTAGTTCACGTTAAATTATGCAGAAAAATTAAAAATACAACCACAAAAAAAAACGGTATAAAAGTTTACAAATTGACGAGTTTTGGACTAGGCGTCCCCGACTTATGTTGGTACTAAAAAGAATAAAATATGGCTTTTATATGCCTATTGTCCTCAAACACAAGAGATTGTTGCTTATGTTTTTGGTGATAGCAGTGAAAAAACAATTAAGGAGTTATACGCAAAGTTAGCTGAAAATAAAATTATTGTAGATGAGTTTTGTACTGATAATTGGAAAGCTTTTGCGAAAATACTGCCTAAAAATAAGCATAAAATTGGAAAAAAGTACACAAAAAATATTGAAGGAAATAATAATTATATTAGGTCAAGAAACAGAAGAACAGTACGAAAAACCACAAGTTTTTCGAAAAAGTTAGAAAATCACGAAGCTGCAATGAAAATATGTATTTATTGTAAAAATTACAATTATTGTTAAAAATTTATCATACATTTTTTACCACAACCAAAACTTTTATATTGAATTTGCCTTTAAACCATTCAAACTATTTACAGCTACAAATTTTACTTCTTCTGATTTTGCTAATTCAAAGTGCTTTTCGCCAATTTTAATTTTTATATTCTCATCTCCACGTAATTTTCTTTCTACTGATGTGCTTTTAGTTTCTGCTACAAAATAAATACGTTTGTTACCCTGGAAAATTACTGCCCAATCTGGTGTGTAATTTCCAATAGGTGTAGGAATTTTAAAACCATTAGGAAGTTTAAAAAAGAACTGCACACTTTCGTCTGCTTGACATTGTAAAACAAATTCATTTTCTACATTACTTTGCACAGGAATACGGTCATATAAAGTTTTTTCTATGTTTTCAATAGCCACCGTTTGTAAAGATGTACCTAATTCGTCTGTTTCAAAAAGTGTCATTTCGTATGATTTTCCTGCTATTTTTTCATAGACGATACCAGAAACAAATAGTTTATTAAGTTCATTTTTAATTGCACCACTTACCGTATCTAAAAAAGCACGAGGATTTTGTAAAAATTCATTGTGTCTAACTTTTACACCTTTTAAAATATTACAAATTGTGCTACGGGTAATTTTTACTTTATTTTGAATATAAGCATAGGCATCAGGCAAAGTATAAGCTACTTTTTCTTTTTCTATTTCGTGTTCGTTAATCCAAACCCCGCTAACTCCTGTTTCCATACTCATTCGTAGCTTATTTACAGTAGATTTCATTTTAGCTGCTGTAACTTTTGGGTACTGATTATAATTACTTAGTAGTTCTCTTGTTACATTTTCTATTAATAGTTTTGTATCATATTCAACTTTATACCTTGTTTGGTAATTGATTTTATCCCAAATCTCAAAAAACAAAGGGCAATTTTCTCTTGTTAATTGCTTGTTTAGTTTAATAGCAACCTTATCACGCACATTTTTAATAATTCCTTTAAATTCTATATTATTTTCCTCCTGTATTTCATTTTGTAGTTGTTTCACAAAACCGTCATAACTTTCATTGGTAATAACAGTTAAAAGATTAACTTTTTTATCCATTACTCTTTCGCCTTTTTCATTCACACACAAACGCAAACCACGCCCTATTTCTTGACGTTTGCGAATTTCGCTACGACTTTCATTTAAAGTACAAATTTGAAAAACATTAGGATTATCCCAACCTTCACGCAAAGCACTATGCGAAAAGATAAAACGCAAAGGCTCATCAAAACTCAATAGCCTCTCTTTGTCTTTCATTATCAACTTATAAATATCATTATCGGCTTCAGTTTTGCGGTTTTCGCTGGTATCTTTCATTTTTTTGTGCTTGTCTTGCGAAAAATAACCATTATGCACATTTTCAGCCTTTAAATACTTGTCTAAAAACTCTTTGGATAACTCTGTACTGTATGTTTTTTTTGTGTCTAAAAAATCTTTTTCAGGTGCTTTGGATAGCAAAGTTTCATATTCTCTATACTTTAAATCCCTATGTTTTTTATATAATTCCTCAAACCATTGGGCGTATTTTCCTATTTTTGCATTGCCATCACTATCATATTCTCGATAATTGCTTACTCTATCCAAAAAGAAAATAGTCAATACTTTTATTCTTTCACCTGTATTATAGCCATTTACCCAATAAGCTATTTCTTTTCTAAAATGGTGTTCTATGGCTCTTTCTATCTGAAATTTTATAACACTTTCGTCTGTTTTGGTTTCCGCTTGATACAGATATATTTTTCTACCCGATGAAAATTCTACATAACTTTCGTTATTATTATCAAGTCCGTTGATTTTTACAACTGTATAACCATCTTTATAGCTTTCTTTTCTATTAGATATATCATATAAATCAACTCCTAATCCTACTTTTATTTTTTGTTCACGAACTCCACCAATGCCTTCTACGTGAATAATTAACTCAGCTTTGATATTATTTTTTTCGGTAATAATTTTGTTTAATCTTATATAAGTTTCGTTGTAATCTTTGCCAAAAGACACACTATCAACCTCTATTTCTTTTACTAAATGAAGATTATAAGCCATAACAGGGTTAAGACTGTATAATAAATTATATTTTTCTCTATGTGTGGCACTATAACGCAAAGTACACAAGGGATTTAAAGAATGAATAGCCTCTTTTGCCCTATCTGTTTCCATATTTTGCGGTTCATCTAAAATCACAATAGGATTTGTGGCTTGAATAAACTCA
>JBIKRY010000055.1:0-19198 GCA_044348925.1 Bernardetiaceae bacterium | reverse complement strand
CTAATCCTGGCACAATATAAAACTTGTCATTCAATTCCTTATCTACTGCACCCACCCAAAGCTCGTGTTTTGGCAATTCTTTTTCTACATAATTTACTCCTGTTTGGCTGGCAATTACACAGGCAACGTGCAAATGTGCAGGTTTTCCAACTTTCAACAAAGATTGATAGGTTTTGACCAACGATTTGCCTGTGGCTAACATAGGGTCTATTAAAATTAGAGTTTTGCCTTCGATACTTGGCGAAGTGCTGTAGTGCATTTCTACTTCAAAGTCGTGTTTTTCGTCTGCTTTGCCACGATATGCCCCAATAAACGCATTTTCTGCCTCATCAAATACATTCAAAAAACCTTGATAAAAAGGCAAACCTGCCCGCAAAATACACACCAAAACAGGTTGTTGTCGCAAAAGTTTGGTTTCGGCTTCTGCCAAAGGCGTAGTAATATGGCGTGTTACATAATCCATTTTCTTGGAAATTTCATAAGCCATAATTTCTCCAATTCTTTCCAAATTTTTGCGAAAACGCATACTATCTTTTTGTACGTGAACATCACGTAAATCGGCTAAAAAATGATTGGCTACAGATGGAGTGTGATGAAGTACAAACATAAATAGGTTTTGATTAGGTAAATAAAATTTAATAACAGACTATCGAATGCCTTTGCTTTGCCAAAATATATGGTGCTGGAAAGATACGAAAATGCTTTTTACAATTTCCTAATTTTTTCTTTGCATACAAAATTTTTGGGCAATTATTTGTAAATTTTTGTTAGAATAAGAGGTAAAATAGATTTTCTGTATTTTTACCACCTAATAACATAGACACATAAATATATACATAGAAAACCTAAAATAAAAACGTAGAATTTCCAATTTTGCGATTAGACTACTACATTTGCTACCCAATTATTATACAACACTATAGAGAATGACAAACCAATTAACAAGCAATACTGTTGGTATTGTAAAAATAGAAGAACAAATATTTGAGAAATTTAGTGGGCAAAAAATATTTATTTTGGTAGATGAAAATACCTATTTGCATTGCTATTTGCCTATCCAAAAATCATTACCTACGCACCAAGTTATACAAATTTCGGCAGGCGAAATATATAAGAATCTTGAAACCTGCCAATATATTTGGCAACAACTAACTGTATATCAAGCAGATAGAAAATCTGTATTAATAAATTTGGGAGGTGGCGTAATTGGAGATATGGGCGGATTTTGTGCTGCAACATATAAACGGGGAATAGATTTTGTGCAAATTCCAAGCACCTTATTGGCACAAGTAGATGCAAGCGTAGGCGGAAAAGTAGGCATAGATTTTCAGCATTTTAAAAATCATATTGGCGTTTTTGCCTTACCCAAAGCAGTGTATATAGATACGCAATTTTTGAAAACTTTGCCACAAAGAGAATTAAGGTCAGGATTTGCCGAAGTTTTAAAACATTGTTTGATTGCAGATAAAGGAATGTGGGAAAAAATTTATTCCCAAAATTTACAAAACATAACGATAAATAGTTTGGATTGGAATGAAGTGGTGCAACATTCTATCACTATCAAACAAAATATTACCAACCAAGACCCACACGAAAAAGGGTTACGAAAAATTTTGAATTTTGGTCATACAATTGGACACGCAATAGAAAGTTTTTATTTGCAAACCGACAAGCCTTTTTTGCATGGCGAAGCCATTGCAATAGGAATGATAGCAGAAAGTTATCTTTCTTATAAAAATAATTTAATTAGTAAATTAGATTTTGAACAGATTAAAAAACTTTTGCAACAACTATATGGACAACAAAGCATAGAAAATCCATATATTGCCGAAATTGTAGAATTTGCTTTGCAAGACAAAAAAAATGAGCAAAATACCATTCTTACTTGTTTGCTAAATAAAATAGGAAATTGTATCTATAATCAAGCAATTACTAAAATAGAGATAGCAGAAGCCTTGAGGGCAAGCAACTAAAATAAATTTTGGCACAGAAAAAATAAAAAAGCAAAAAAATTATCTATTTACTTTCTTATTTCTATCTTTGTAGTATAATCTTATAGCACAACATCAAACCCACAAAATACCTAATATTTTGTGGGTTTGCCGTCTAACTACTTCATTGATTTACACACAGTTACCAAAATAAACTATGAATTTCACTAACGAAATTGCATCTAACCGCAGAAACGGGCAGGTTTCTACTTTCAAAGAGGCACTCGAAGAAATGCTTAAACATTCACAACTTCGACAAAAATTTAAACAAGCTTCCTTATTGGTTTCGTGGCAACAAATGATGGGCGAAGGAATTGCCGAAAAAACTTTACGACTTTTTATCAAAGAAAAAGTATTGTATGCCGAACTTGCCTCCGCACCACTAAAAAAAGAATTGTTGATGGCAAAAGCAAAAATTGTAGTGCAATTAAATAAACACGTTGGTGAACATTTGATAGACGAAATTGTGTTTATTTAAAAGTTTGGAAGAATGTAAGTAGTTTTATTGCATAAAAATGTAGTGTGGACTGAAGTTCACACTACAGCGACTTTTACCTTATTTACAAGACAATGAAAATACTATTTTTGTTTCTATCACTTATTTTATGCAGTTTTTTACAAGACGACAAGCCACAAATTATTAAAAGACCGTTGGCAGAAAAATGTTCTCGTGTGCGTAGCAGTGCAGATAATATTACCCATATTATGTTGCATTTTTGTAGTTATGCTATAGAATCTCCCGAAAATCCATATAATTTGGATAATATTTTGGCTGTATTTGAAAATTTGAAAGTATCCGCCAATTATATTATTGATAGAGAAGGTAAAATATATGAGTTGGTTGCCGAAAATAGAGTAGCTTATCATGCAGGAAAGGGAAAATTAAAAACCGAACCAAGCTATGAAAACAGTATGAATGGACATTCTATAGGGATAGAAATTTTGGGAATTGGTACAGAAAAAGAAATGGAAATGTTTATGCCCAAAACCTCCTATCAACGAATAGACAAAAAACATATTGGTTTTACGAATGAACAATATGCCGCTATCAAGTTGCTAATCAAGGACTTAACTACCCGTTATCCTGCTATTAAACATAATCGCAAGCATATTGTAGGACATGACGAATATGCCGCAAGTCGTAGAACAGACCCTGGTAGTTTGTTTGCGTGGAATAAGATAGGCTTATAAATGATTCTTAAGCAATTAATTACAACTAATCTTATTATTTTACTTCTATCTATTACTTAAAGAGTCATTGGTAGTAGTATTTCAAAAATAGTTTGTACTTGGTTAGATTCTATGATTTTTATTTGACAATTTAGTTTATCAGCAGCAAGTTTTGCGGTATAGAGTCGCATGCCTGTCATATCAGAACGGTGGTGTATGCGGTGGAAAATTTCAAATATTTTTTCCCAATGTTCAGGTGGAATTACTACACCTGTGTATTTGACAAATACGCAGAGGTTTTTTTCTTGTCTAATTAGATAAATATAAATGTATTCGGTATTTTTTCTTTCATGTGGGCTTGTTAGCAAACTATCAACTGCATTTTCCAACATTTGCATCAATATAATTTCCAAAACATTTCGGTCAGAACTTACCTGCACATTTTCGAGGTTATTCATCGATATTTTTACACTTCTAAAACTTTCTTTTTGCTGTGTTTCGTGAATAATTTTTTCTAATAATGCCTTGATATCTATTGTTTCATAACGAATAGTAATATTTTTTAGTTTATTGATAGCAAGCAAACGGTTTAGAATATCGTCCATACGGCGTGCTGTGCTATGCAACATTTCCAAATATTCTAATGCTTTTACCTCACTTACTTCCATCTTTGCCAAATTGCACAATCCCAAAAAAGTAGCCAAAGGACCTCGTATATCGTGAGAAGCACGATAGACAAAACTGTCTAATTCTTGATTAATGTTGAGCAAATCTCCGTATGCTTTGTTTAGGTCTTGCGTACGATTTTTTACTATATCTTCGAGATTATGTTTTGCATTTCGCAATTCGTCATTTTGTTGTTGTACTTTGTTTTGTAATTTGTCGCTAAGTCGAGTTAATAGTTTTACATCATCTAATAATTTTTCATAATTTTCAGACAGACGAATATATGCTTGTTTAAGCATTTCTGGCGATAAATCTTCGTTGGCAATAATGGCATAGTTTTCCTCTACAACTTCTTCTTCGTTGTGAAAAACATGCCCTTTATTGTCATCAGGTAGATTATCTCTATTATTTCTATTCATTCTACGCAAAGATTATGAAGTAAGTTAAAATTTTTGCTTACAATTAAAACTCTTACAAAATTACTATTTTTTACAATTTATACAATAAAAAGCCAAAATTAGGAATTTTTGGTATTATTTTTATCATTTTTCTCGTGTTTCTCGGCTTCCATTTGTTCTTTTCGTATTTTTAAATAAGTCCTAATAACTGTAAGGGAAGTAATTCCAATAAAGAAAAATATTACATATTCTACGTGTTCTTTCAAATTTGGAAATTCATAGCCCAAAAAATATCCTCCCAAAACCAATATAAAAGTCCAAAGAAATCCACCTACGACATTATAGATAGTAAATTCTCGAAAGTTCATTTGTGCTGTTCCTGCCAAAATAGGTGCAAAAGTACGAATAATAGGCATAAAACGTCCTATTACTAAAGATTTGCCTCCATATCGGATAAATAGCTCTTTGGTGCTATCCATGTATCGACGTTTAAAGAATAAAGAATCTTTCCGTTGATAAAGTGTTTCGCCCACTATTTTGCCAAAAAAATAGGCGGTATAGTTTCCTATAATAGCTGCTCCACAAATTACAGCAAACAACAAAGCAATATGTACTTTTAAGACCGAAGTACAATAAAGCCCTGCCAAGAATAATAAATAATCTCCTGGGAGGAAGAAACAAAAAAACAAACCTGTTTCAGCAAAAATAATTAATCCAATAGCTATCAAACCTCCTTTGCTGATAATATCTTCGGGGTTACCAATAAATTGTAAAAATTCAGTAAAAGAATTAAAATGATTCATACTTATTTTATTATTTTTTGCAAGTTAGCTATTAAATAGCAATATAAAAAGATAATGTCCTATAAATGATATTATGCAATGTGTGATTTTTTTCTGTAATTTTTTAGCAAAAAGTATTTATTATTTTTTATGCCTAATTTTAGCCTTAAATCTCTATTATTTTCACTTTTTTGTGTAGTTTTTCCACGAGTGTTTTTGTTCTTTCTGGTCTTGCGTCTGTAATAAAAACCTGTCCACAATTTTCGCTGTCTATATATGCTAAAAGTTCTGCAATTCTACTTTCATCTAATTTATCAAAAATATCATCTAAAAGTATAATTGGTTTATATGTTTTTAGGTTCATCAATAAGGTATTTTGTGCCAAACGCATGGCTATAGTGTACGTTTTTTGTTGCCCTTGCGAACCATATTTTGCTATAGATTTTTCTTGTAGTTGCAATACATATTCATCTTTATGAATACCTATAGTAGTTCGTTGTGCTGCCAAATCTTTATGTAAATTTTTGCTAAATTGTGTTTTAAAATCTATTGGATTGTTATCTATCTGTAAATCAGATAGATAAATTAAATTTGCTATTTCTTTATCTCTTGCAATTTGTTGGTAATATTGTTGTAAAAGTGGCAGAAATAGTTTGGTAAATGCTAATCTATCCGCAAATATTTTTTCATTCAAGGCTATCAATGGCGTTGTATATGCCTCTAATAAGACTGTATCTATGGTATTGTTTTCGGCAAAATATTGTAAAGCACTATTTCGTTGCTTTAGCAGTTGGTTATATTGCATCAGTGCTTGCAAATAAGACGGATTTGCTTGTGCAATTAAAGTATCAAAAAATTTTCGGCGTATTTCACTCCCTTCTCTAATCAAATCTGTATCATAAGGCATCAGCAATACACAAGGAAATTCACCAATATGTAGGCTAATTTTATCATATTCTTTTTTGTTGAGTCGCAAAATTTTTCCTTTATTTTGTTGCACCGAACAATCAATCAGATAATTTTTGTCTTCTCGAACTATTTGTCCTTGAATACTAAAAAAACTTTCTTTGTCCTTAATATGTTGTATGTCTATATTTCCAAAAGCACTTTTTGTTAGGCACAGATAATGTATAGCATCTAATAAATTGGTTTTTCCCGCACCATTTTCGCCTACAATACAATTTATGGTTGGGGAAAAAACAAAATTAGCTTCCGCATAATTTTTAAAATTAAACAAAGAAATAGTTTGTAAATGCAAAGTTTTAAAAGCTAAGTGATATGTAAATGATTATATTTTTTTAGCAATTACTAAAAATTGTTTGCCTAAAATATTCCAAGCTATTGGTAATTTTAGATATAACTGCACCAACCATTTATGCACAGGCAACTTTCCACGAAAGGACAAAGGTAGAAATTTTGGATAAATTTTTACAATTTCAAAACCTGCCCCATACAAATGCTCGGCAACACCCAAATCAGATAAAATGACTGTATGGTCTGCAAAATCAAAATATTCTTTACTTGTATATTTAAAATTGGGTCCTATGACGGCAATGTGTCCACCTACTTTGATGGTTTGGTGCATACGAGTCAAAAAAAGGGCAACTTCTTCTTGTGTGTGCAAATGTTCCAAGAAATTAGAAATAAATACCCCTGCAAAGTAATTTTCGGGGAGTGGAATTTCTAAATTATTGCCAATTAGTTGTTTTACTTCGGGTGCTGCGTGTTCTGCCAAAAAAATTTTGTTCAGGTCTATAGCCCATTTTTCGGCAGAAGGTACAGCATTAATAAATTCACACATACCACCTGCGGGGTCTAAAATAGAACTTGGTTTTTGTAATTTATGGTAAATAAATTTTGCTATTTCTGTCCAAACTATCATTTTTTGGGCTTTGTTGATGCCTTGAAAACGATATTCATAAATTCTTTGATAATTCATCATCTAATAATCTTATTTTTTTATACAAATATAGAAATATTTGGTAACTTTTTGTACAAATAGGCAATTAATCTAAAACTTGTCCTTACACTTATCCTTACACTTGGGTACTTGATGCGTAATTAGGTTTTGTGCTTTATGAAGAATATTTTATAGGTTTTGTTTACTTGCTATTATTTATTTGAAAAAATTTTGCAACTTACAAAAAATTATATTTTTATTTTACTTTGTTATTTTTATGCTAACATTTTACCCTGGTCCATCTAAAATCTATGCCCAAGTGCAAGATTTCCTACAGGAAGCCTATCAATCAGGTATTTTGAGTAGCAACCATCGTAGCAAGCAAAGTATGGATTTGGTAGAAGAAACGGTAAGTTTACTAAAAAAAAGTTTGTCTATTCCCAATACATACCATGTTTTTTTTGTTTCTTCGGCTACTGAATGTTGGGAAATTATTACACAATCTCTCAACAGAGTAGGTAGTTTTCATATTTATAATGGTGAATTTGGCAAAAAATGGGCTGCTTATACGGCAAAAAATATGGTTTTCAAACAGTTAGAAAATGATTTGCAATCTACAACAGCTGAAGATTTTTTATCTTTTGATAGCCTACTTGGTGGCAATTTTATGTCTATTGCCTACGAAAACAAAAAACATATTCCTAACATAGCACCTATACTTTGTGTTACCCATAACGAAACTTCGAATGGTACGTATATAGATAAGGAAAATATGGCAATCATTCGCAAAAAATTTGCAAATCACTTGATAGCAGTAGATGCAACTTCGTCTATGGCAGGGTTAAATTTGGATTGGCAATTAGCAGATATTTGGTTTGCTTCGGTACAAAAATGTTTTGGTTTGCCCGCAGGCTTGGCAATTATGGTATGTTCTCCCAAAACCATTGCACAGGCATACGAAATTCAAGACCGTCAATATTACAATAGTTTATTGGCTATTCACGAAAATATGTTGCAATTTCAAACCACACATACCCCAAATATATTAACTATTTTTTTGTTAGCAAAAGTCTTAGCAATGCGAGAAAATATAGAAATTATTGCAAAAAATATAGAACAAAGAGCTACGCAAATGTATGCTTGTCTTCGAGCAAATAATTATCAAATTTTGCCTATTGCACCTATTTATTACAAAAACTTATCTACAAAAGTAGATAAAAGTATAGAAAATAAGATAAATTTTGCATATTCGCCAACTGTTTTGGCTGTAGAGGCAGAAAAAGAAAAAATAGTAGCAATAAAATTAGCTTTACAAAAAGAAAACATAATTTTAGGCAATGGTTATGGATATTGGAAAGACCATACCCTGCGGATTGCAAATTTTCCAGCCATCACAGACAAAGAATTTAGCATTTTACAAGAAAAACTCATTGCGATTCGGAGTAAAATATAGTTTTTTGTTTGCTTATTTTTAGACAATCAACTACATATAGCGAAACAATAATCATGGCACAATTTTAGGTATATTTATCATATAAACATCACATAATTTATTTGAAGTATGAAAATAAATATTTTTATAGGTTTATTTCTGTCATTTTTTCTGCTCCTAACAAAATTATCCGCACAGCAAATGACTGTTACAGATATTAAGATTAATAATGGCGGAAAAATTACTAATGACATAGAAGGCAAAGTTGTATTAAGTTTGTATTCACAAGGTGCTATTCAAATGCAAATCAGCAATGAAAGTAATTTTGAAGGCTCAAGATGGATTTCTTATGAAACTCGTTTGGTTTGGAAATTAGTCAATGTCGATGGCATGAAAACCGTTTATGCCAAATTTAAAGACCGAGCAGGCGAAATAACCACTGCCGAAGCACAAATAGAATTGGATAGAGAGCCACCTACAGATTGTTCTATTACAATCAATATGGGTGCTACCTATACCAATGACAAAACCCGCAAGGTGAATGTAGAATTTGGTGCCAACGATGCAACCCAGATGCAATTTAGCAATCGTGATGATTTTGCAGGGGCAGTATGGACACCTATCATCAAACAACGCACTATTCAATTACAAGGCGAAGATGGCACAAAAGTATTATTTGCAAGATATCGAGATGAAGCAAATAATATTTCCAAACCTGTAATGGCAAAAATTATTTTGGATAGAAAACCCCCAACAAACCCAAAAATAGTTATCAATAACGGAGATGAATTTAGCAAAACCAATGAAGTAAATTTGACTATTTATGCCGAAGGTGCTACAGCTATGTTTATTGAAGGAGATAAAGACGATTGGCAACCCTACAAAACCTCTCACAAATACGTATTAAAACCAGATGGAGATGGCGAAAGATTAGTACGTATTAAGTTTCAAGATTCTGTAGGAAATATGAGTAAAGTAGCAACAGACGTAATTGTGGTAGATAGCGAAGCCCCACAAGCACCAAAACTCTCTATCAATGGCGGTAATAGAAACACAAAAGACGAAAGTGTAGTATTAAAACTTTCTGCCATAGGTGCTTCAGAAATGATGATAAGTAATACCGAAAATTTTAATGGTGCAGTTTGGGTAACTTACAATTTATCGATGCCTGCTTGGAATTTGTTACCAGTAGAAGGGGATAAAATGGTCTATGTAAAATTTAAAGACAGAGTAGGTAATGAATCCGAAGTTGCAAGTGCAAAAATAAAATTAGACAAAACACCGCCTACCAATCCACTCATCAAAATAGTAGGCAACAAAGGCGTAATCAAAGATGTATCAGGAAAAATAGATTTGGAAATTTCGGCAACAGGAGCCAAATATATGATGCTTTGTAATGAAAGTAGCTTTTATGGAGCAAGATGGGAAATTTACAAAACCGAATATAAAGAATGGGAAATGGGAGGAGCAGACAAAGACGGACAAAAATGTGTCTATGTCAAATTTAGAGATGAGGCAGGTAACATTTCAGAACCTAAATTTGATTGTATTAAATTAGATAATACAAAACCGCAAGAATGCAAATTAATGATTGATATGAACCGTGAGTATGCTACAGACAAAGACGGCAAAGTACAATTAAATATTTTTGCAAGAGGAGCAACCAAGATGCGTATTAGCAATACAAGTGATTTTGTGGGCAAAGATTCTGCCTACAGCATACCTTATACTACTACATACGATTGGAAATTAGACGGCGATGATGGACTCAAAAGCGTGGCTATTCAATTTTCTGATGACGCAGGCAATGAATCGGAAAAAGTAGTAGATAATATTATTTTGGATAGAAATCCGCCACAAGATGCCGAAGTAGTAATTAATAAAGGCGACACAGTAACCTCTGACCCTGATGGAATTGTATTACTCAAAGTAAAAGCAAGAGAAGCAGTATTGATGCGAATAGCAAATACAGAGGATTTTCAAGGAGAGCAATGGCAAAAATATGACGAACATAATAGAGGTTGGAAATTGTTTTCGGGAGTCGATGGAAAACGAAAAGTCTATGTAAAATTTAAAGATATTGCAGGCAATGAAACGGCTACACTATCGCAAGAAGTTTTCTTAGACCGTACACCTCCTAAACAAGGTTTTGTAAAAATTATGTCTGCCAATCAAGCACAAGCAAAATCGCAAACCGTAACCCTCGACCTCAAAGCCGAAGGAGCAGTAGAGATGCAAGTATCCAATTTCTTTGATTTTAGAGATGCAAAATGGGAAAATTATAGCTCCGAAAAAGAATGGACACTCACCGCACAAGATGGCGTAAAAATGGTATTTGCAAGATTTAAAGACAAAATAGGCAATGTATCTGCACCTGCATACGACAAAATAGGCTTGGATACACAAGCACCTAAAAATGGAAAAGTAGCAATCAATGGAGGTGCAAAATTCTGTACCAATGTAAACAAATTGGTAAGTTTGAAACTTACTGCCAACGATGCAACCAAAATGATGCTTGCCAATAATAACACTTTCACAGATGCAAAATGGCAAAAATATGAACCTTATTTATATAATTGGAAATTGGACGGCGATGATGGCGAAAAAAGCATTTTTGTAAAATTTTCGGACAATGCAGGCAATGAAACCGAGCCTATTACAGCAAGTATTGTACTCGATAGACAAGAGCCTGTAGGCGAAGAAATTATTATCAACAATGGCGATGCATGTACCAATAATCCAAGCAACCGAGTAAAACTAACTTTGCGTGCTGAAGGAGCTACAGAAATGGCATTTAGCCAAAATACCTATTTCAATAATGTAAAATGGGAAACTTTCAAAGAAGCTAAAGACCATACATTGATTGGTGGACGAGATGGAATAAAAACAGTCTATGTAAGATTTAGAGATGAGGCAGGCAACGAATCCAGTATTGCAAAAGCATCTATCAAACATGATACAGAGGCACCATACCCAGGTATTTTGAAAATAAATGGTGGCAAAACATTAACCAATGAAACCAGTGTGCGACTAAATTTTAATGCAAAAAGTGCAGAATTTGTAATGGTTTCTAATTCTAATGATTTTGCAGATGCTGTTTGGGAGCCATACAACAATACAAAACCTTGGTCTTTGCGTGATGGTGCAGGACTCAAAACAGTATATGTAAAATTTAAAGATACTTGCGGAAATATTTCTGCACCAATTACACAAACAATAACTTTGGCAAACTAAATCGTAAAAATAAATTGTTTATCCCATTCAAATAATTTATTTTTATTACATAGAAGCATATATTTGCAATAAAATATGTGAATAATATTTTTAGTTTGTTTATTAGAGATTATTAAAGTCTGTAGCATAGACTTTAGTCCAATGCTGTTTGGCTAAGAAAATAAAAATATAAAATTTATAATTAATTGATTATCATATAATTATAATTTTTTAAGTGCCATTAGGCACGAAATATTTATAGTAAAAATAGCACCAACCCCCTCCAAGTGCCGTAGGCACGAAATATGTCGTGCCTACGGCACTTGGAGGAATAGAAAAAGGCACTGCTATAAATATTTCGTGCCTACGGCACTAAAAACAAATTTCTTAGCCGAACAGCATAGACTTTAGTCTGTGCTTTTAACGTGCTGAAAATCAAACAGTTATATTTATTAAATGAAGTTATGTAACTATTTGATTTTCAGTTACTTATAAAAAATGGCACTCGTATTGATATTGTTTTGTATTTTTTATTTATTTTGCTTGCAAATAAATAAAAAATACAAAAAATTAGATGTATTACACATTCACACTACTTACATGAACTTTGCCAATAGCGTATCCTATTTTACACGTCAAATTATGTGGAATCTTTGCAAATTAGTAGGCTTTTTGTTTTTGTTATTGTATAGCAACTTAGCTATTTGTCAGCAAACTGATGAAGATGACCCAAATACGCCCAAATTTAAAATGACAAAATGGTCGCAACCAAATGAATGTCAAGGCAAAGGAACAAAATTTGAAACAGGCTATGTAAGTGTGCAACATAATGATGAGGTAATCATTACCATTTATTTCCAAAAAACAGACAACACTTGGATAAAAAAAACATTCCAACGAAATGGCACAGGTTATATTCAAATAAATTTAGTAGAATGTGATTTTACAGGCAATCATTATGGCTATGTATGTTTGGTAAAAGATGAAAAATGTAAATTTCCTACCGAACAAGAAGTATCCGAAATGCACAACAAAAGTTCCCAAATTCCTCGTTTTAAAGTTACCAAAAGAAGCAAAAAAGACGATTGCAATGGCGTAAATTTTGAGGAAGGTTATGTATATTCTCCGTCTGGAAAGCCTGTAGAAGTGTCGATTTATATGGAAAAAAAAGATGGTACTTGGCGAAAAAAACACTATATTTTTAATGGAACAGGAAATATTATGCTCAATATTACCGACTGCGACCTTACAGGAAACTATAAAGCAACGGTGCAATATGTAGAATGAGAAAATCTAAAACCTCGTTACCAAACCAAAATGTATTTTTGTTTGATTAATGCCAAAACTTTGTGAGGTAGATTTTCCCATTGCCAACACAAAACTAAATATTCCTGCCTTTGTTGCAAAACTTAAACCTCCACCCAAACCTATAGGAGTTTCTAAAGTTGTATTAGCTCCTGCTTTTACGCCCAACAAAGCATAATCTACAAAGGCAAAAATGCTCGAATTTTGCTCAAAATATAACCGATATTCTGCGGTATTGATGCAATAAGAAGGACTAAAAAATGTCATTTCATTAAATCCTCGCAAAGACCGAATACCACCAAGTTGAAATAACTCATTGATAAACAGTCTATTATTAAATAAAATGCCCATATTTGTTCGCAATAGTAAGGTACTTTGTTTGCCAATAGAAAAATATTTATAGCAGTTACTTGTAGCTTGAATTTGTGTAGATTGTAGTTGTAAAGTTTGGTAAATGCTGTCTTTAGATTCCCATTGCGGTTTTATTTCTTTATTACCTGCCGAAATTGCCAAACGAAAATACCAACCTTTGCGAGGTGCTTGCAAAACATCAATATGCTGAAATTCATAACCCAAACCATAAGATTGAATTTTAGTGTCTGCAATACTTTTGTCGGGTTTATTTATTTGTGTAGAATCACTGGTAGATTGCAAATATTCTGTAAAAACAAAGACTTTGGAATTGCCACCCAAACTATAAGCAGTTTGTAAACTCCAACGAAAATTTAGAAAAGAAGTATCCCGTTTATTGAGTTGTAAGTTCGTGGTAATATCTATGCTCGAATGTAAGAAATTGAGATGTTCGTAGCTAATCTGTAATAATTGAGATTGTGCTTTGGGACTTTGCCATTCAAATAATAAGGTTTTGCCCGATTGAAAAAGATTATATAATTTTAAATTAATCTGCCCTGTAAATTGCAAAGAATTATTCTGTGCGGCATTTGGCAACAAGCCAACAATGCCATCAAATTGATTTATTTTTAAGGCTTCTGTATGCAAAATAAGGTATGCTCTATCTCTTTCAAAGGTAGTTTCTATGCTTTTTGTTAGACGAAAATACGGTAACTTGCGAAGTCGTTTTTCGGCATTATCTATTTTTTCTTGGCTAAATGCTTGATTTTCACTAAGTTTTAGGTAATTAGTCAAAAAATTTTTCTTCATTTTTACTGGGTTTTGCCCAACAAGCAACAAAGAATCAAAACGAATATATGTACCTTGTTCATATCGCAAAATAGCCGAAATATTTTGGGAATTATTTTGAGAATTATTGTGGAAATTATTTTGGGAATTGCTATCAAGTGTTTTATGTAATTGAATAGAATCTAAAAAAACTTTTGCAAAAGGATAACCTGTATTCTCACTTGCTTGCAAAATTTTGCTTTTCAGTTCTAAAAAGTCTATGTAATAAAAAGTTTTTTTTTGCAATTTTTTGCTTGCTTTTTGCGTTATTGTTGCCAAATTTTTGGGAATATTGGCAAAAGACAATGCTGCTATTTGATAGGTATTACCCACAAATAACAAGACATTTGCATTTTGATTGTTATAAAAAATGGAATCTACAGAACTTGCCAAATATCCTTTTGCTTGTAAATTTTGGATATATTTTTGGACATATTTCTGTATTTGCACAGAATCTTTGTGGCTTTTTTGGTAGCCAACTTGTGCTATTGTTACACTATCTTGAGAATTTTTTGTATAAAATTTGAGGGTAAAATGTTGAGCATTTGCCCAAAGTGGGAAAAAATTACAGAAAAAAATCAACAAAATTTTACATAAATTTTGCATAGAACTGCTTTTGTTGAAAATAATTTGCTACCCTAATAAAGTTAAAGCATATTGAATAAAATCTCTACGTTTTGGCATAAAATTTTGGTAATCAACCTGTAATGTATGCTAAAAAATTAGCATACATTACAGGTTTACGTTTTTGAGAATTATGCTGCGGGTTCGGTTGCACTTTTTGCAATAATTTGTTTTAATACTTTGTCAAATTCTTGGTCAATTAGCCATAAACCTTGTGCTTGTTCGCCAATAATATCAAAAATTTCCAAATTTCTGCGTGCTATTGCCTCTTCTTCTCGTTGTTCGTTTACATACCATTGCAAAAACTGCAAGGTTGCAAAATCTTTTACTTGAAAACAGAAATCTACAATGTTGTTAATAGATTTTGTAACTGCTATTTCGTGTTCTAAAATATGTTCAAAAACATCTCGCAACGAGGTATAATCTGCCTTAATATCTGCTATAGTTGGCACTACTGCACGTCCTCCAGCCTCATTTATATGGCGAAATAGTTTCATCATGTGCATTTTTTCCTCCTCAAAATGGTGGTATAAAAATGCTGCTGCGTTGATATAACCATTGGTTTCGCACCACGAAGCCATAGCCAAATAATAGAAAGACGAAATGCCTTCCATTCGCACTTGTCTGTTTAATTCTTTTTCCATTTCTACAGAAAGGGAAGTTTTGTTAGATACTTTAGGAATTTTCATGGCTTTATTTTTTTATAAACTTACAAATAGATAAGTCATTATGCAATATTTTAGTTCTAAAAAATTGTAATTTGTATTTAGTCTAAGTTGTAATCTGTATTTATTTTCTCTACAAACATCTTGATTTGTATAAAAACTAATACTAAATAAATTATTAATTTTAAAAACTATTTGTATTAAATAAAAAATAAATTTCACTTTTTTCAAAGAATTGTTATCATTTTGCCAATTTATAATTTTATCCCTACATTCGTCTATGTTTTTAATATCAGTTGTGTAGTAAATTGTATTAGTGATGAAAATAGTAAGAAACTTTTTATTACTTACTTTTGTACTTTTATTCATATTTGTAGGATTTTATCGTACTACTTTTACGGATAGTATTGCTAATTTTTTCTCTACGCTTTTTACAAATCCCCAATTTACCCAAACTCACTATCAACAAAACAACCTATTTTCATTTTTTTTTGCTTGGGCAGATACTATAATATATAGTTTTATTCATAGCACACTTATTTTATTAATTGTATTTATGATTTTTGGCAATAAAAAACTAACTTTTGGTGCAGCAATTTTATTGATATTTCTGTTATTTTCGTGCTTTTTATTGATTTTGATTTACAAAATCACACATATAAATTTGTTCCACCGTTTTTCTGAAGATTTAATTTATATAGCACTTTCGCCAACTCCCCTATTGTTGTTATTATTTATAGGTTTTTTGTTACCATTTACTAATCAAAAAAATAAAAAATGATGTACTAAAAAAACAAAAATACTACTTTTTTTGCTTTTTACATCTTATACTCTACCTTTGTTATCTATTTAATAGGCATTAACCAATCCAACTTTACTTTCCTTCATATAGTCAATTTTTGACTTTCTTCTAAACTTAGAAAGATGACTTTGTTAGTTATTTTTATATTTATTTTCATTAATTTAGCAATTATAGCAAGTATCTATTTTGCTTTTTTACGTAATTTGTCTGCTACGCAAGGCTATTTTAGTTTGTCGGTTTTGATAGCCGTTTTAGCTATTGCAGATGTTTTTTTGTTTGATTATGCAAACCAAAAAATGAAATCGGGCAATGCAGAAGAAATTATACCAGAACAATGTACCAAACTGTATGTAGAACAACAAATGAATCAACTATCTAAAATAGATGATAGTTTGGATAAGAAAAAAATAGCTGCCACTTTATTACAGTGTTTTGCAGATACCAAACAAGTAATTCTTATCAAACATTCTGTAGAAACTTCGCATACCGTAATTAGTGGCAGACCTTCTAAAATGGCTTTAGACCAATATTTGCAAAGTCTTATTCGCCTAAATCTTGGAGATTCTATTCAAGTAGATTTGATAGAAAATAATTCTGCGGGATTGATTATGTATTTAGAAATTTCTGAAAAACAAGCAAATAAACCAACAAATCAATGAAAAAACATACTTTATTTACCCATTTTTTATTACTTTTTGTTCTTATATTCTCGGTATCTTGCTCAAAAGAAAAAGAGAATGGCGAGGATATCGCATTTTTTCGTGATAAAATCATCAACCAACGCCTAATGCTGGACGATGCTCTCAAGCAATTAGAGTACGAAAAAACGCAAGTAGATTTACTAAAAAAACAAGTAGAAATTAATCAGCAAACAAATGAACAAAATGCCTCTAATCATAAGGAAACAGTAATTTTAGCTTCTAATAAAATCGAAAAATCTAATGAAAAGTTAGCTGAAAACCTTGCTAACGCAGAAGATTATGAAAGATTAAAAGCCGAAGTTTCTTTGTGGCAGAGTCGTGCAAGCAAAAAAGAAGAAAAATATTTGCAAGCAAAACAACAATTACAAGACGTTTTGGAATTGTTGAGTAAGAATAAAATAGAACAAGTGAAAGACAAATTTGGCAAATTAGAAAAAATTATTATGCCTATTGTTGCAAGTACACAAAGCCCAACTAATAGCGAAGACCGAAGCAACAACAAAGTTAGAAATATGTATGATTCTTTGGTGATTTTATTGGCATCAGAAAGAAATTTGACACAAAATAAGGTTGCAAATTTAGAAAGAATGTTAGCCTATTCTAACCGAGAAATTAATCGTTGGAAAAGTAAATTTAATCGAAATGGTACTTATTTTGGGGAGGATATACACAGCAATTTTGTGGTGAATTTATCAGCCGACTCTTCTAATACCAACAAAATTTTGTTTACTGTAGTAATTAGTAGAGATGCTAATAAATTGAAAAAAATGGAATTGCCCGTAAAAATTGCTTGTAAATTGCCAAATGGAAATTTGGTAAATACCTATTCGGGCAAGATAGAATATGAAAAAAATGCTCCTCATGCTACAGTAAAAAATTTACAATCCTTTGCAGTAGAAACCGCAGGTTGGCATGAGGTAATTGTATATTTGAATAACAAAGAAGTGTATTATGAAGATATATTTTTCAGCAAAAAATAAAAAAAATAGTTTTTTATTTTTTTTGCTAACTTTTTTACTCTGTTTGCCCGCTGTAGCACAAATTCAGTGGGCAAATGCTGTAGTAATATGTAGTAACGAAAATACAAAAAATAGCTTTAGCCCACAAAAAGCCATTGGTCAACCAGATGTAAATCCCAGCAATAAGCCAAATCCAGAAGCATGGACAGTCAAATTTAATCATCTTTCTACAGTAAGCATACAAGTAATGTTTGAGGAGGCAATGTATGTCAAAAAAGTTTTTATTGCCGAAAATTTAGGAATTGGGCTAAAGACAGTTTTACTCTTAGACGAAAAAGGTAGTGTGCAAGAGAAATTTATTATCAATGAAAATTATGATTTTGCTTTGCAACTAAAAGCAAAAATATCGCACATTATTTTATACAAACAAACAAAATACAAAGTAAAATACATACAAGTAGAAGTAGAAAAGCCATTTATGGGAGAATTTTGTCAAATAGACGGTATTGGCATTGCAAGCGAAGATATACTGTTGGAGTATGAGCAAAAAGACAATAAATATTTGATTCCACTTGTTTTGAAACAACAAAAAATTTCACGTAAGATAAACAAACTAAAACAAAAACAAAAACAAAAACCAACAGTCGCAGAAACACACAATACAATAAAATATTTTCAAAATAGAGAAGTTTCCAAATATTTGTTGCAAGGAAAATTTGTGAATGATACCATCAAAATAGATACCGCCATACAAGTAAAACTAATTAATTTACAAACCAATGATTCTTTACTTTTACTAACCGAAAAAGATGGTTCTTTTCAAGTAGGTTTAGACGAATCAGAATATATCATTTTTGGGTTTCAACAGGGATATTTGACTACACCACAAACCAAAATCTCGATGCTCGGCAAAAAGATAAATGAAGTTGTGCAAATAGATATTCCAATTAGATTATTTCAAAAAAGTGAAAATTATTTATTTCATAACATTACTTTTGCCATCAATTCGGATTCGATAGACAGCAAAAGTTATGAAGTATTGCAACAAATTTTTATTACTTTGCAAGCCAATCCCAAAACTTGTGTGCGAATAGAAGTACATACAGACTCACGCGGAGATGACAACTATAATTTAATACTTACCCAAAAACGTGCTATACAAATTGCAAATTATTTGGTGGCACAAGGTATAGCTACTAAACGACTGATTGCCAAAGGATTAGGCGAAAAAGAACTTCGTAATAAATGTGCAAATGGCATAAAATGTGATAATTTTGCACATTTTGAAAATCGAAGAATTGAATTGGAAATTACAGGTTATGTAAAATAAAGGAATAACCTAATCAAAGTTATGTAGTAATGTAAGTTGCGTAGTAATGTAAGTTGTGTAGTAATGTAAGTTGTGTAGTAA
>JBIKRY010000297.1:0-5654 GCA_044348925.1 Bernardetiaceae bacterium | reverse complement strand
AGCGAATGAGTCTGGTAAATTGAAAGAAAAATAGTAATTATTTCTCAAAATTTGTGAATTTATAACCAAGTTCGTTTTTATCTTAACATTTCATTCGCTTAGGCAGCCCCGCCTAAAGGCGAATATACGGTTGCTACGCAACTTATTTATTATATATTTTACTTGTAAATTGTTGATTATCAATAAATTAATCCGTAGTTCACGTTAAAAATAAAATTTTTCTAGTAAAATAATTGCTTTTTAGATGAAATAGGTATAAAAAAATTGCACATTTCGCTGTGTATCTGGAGATACACAACTTACATTTTCCACTATTTTTCTATTAAAAATATTTTTTTTCGCCAATATCCGCAAAACTTTGTAATTTTACAGAAAACAATTTTGCAAAAATATCTGCAACAAAACTATACTTTCGAAGTCTTAGAAAGTATGGTTTTAAAAAATCAAAATTATTGCAAATATACATAGCCATACCATAAAACTCTGTAAACAATGTCTGTAAAATACAAAACCCCCACACAATCTAAAGTAACTATGACCGAAATGGTCTTTCCAAACGACACTAATCCTCTCAATAATTTGATGGGAGGGAGAATGATGCACTTGATTGATATTGTGGCAGCAATTACTGCCCAAAAACATTCTAATCGTATTGTTGTAACAGCTTCAGTAGATAATGTTTCGTTTAGCCACCCAATAAAAATGGGAAATGTAGTAACTCTCGAAGCACAAGTAACAAGGGCTTTTAATTCCTCGATGGAAATTTTTGTGCGGGTTTTTGCCGAAGATATTCCAAGTGGCACAAAAAAAGAATCTAATTCTGCTTTCTTGACTTTTGTGGCAGTTGACCAAAATGGTACGCCTATTACCGTATTGCCTGTGCAACCCGAAACCGAAGAAGAACAACAACTATACGAAAGTGCTTTACGCCGCAGGCAGTTGCGTCTGATTTTGGCTAATCGTTTGGCTCCAGATGAAGCAACAGAACTAAAATCTTTGTTTTTTAAATCTTAAGTAAGTAATAAATAACATAACCTGCGTAATAGTAGTGCGTAGCTCCAGCTACGCACAGTCGTAAAAACAAGTATATTTTACCTAAAAGTATATTTTTTTTAGTATAAATTATTTTATTTGTGTGATAAATTAGGTACGGAACTGGAGTTCCGTACTACTACAGAACTGGAGTTCCGTACTACTACAGAACTGGAGTTCCGTACTACTACAGAACTTACCTTACTTAATTTGAAAAAGAATGATAAAAATCATCTTTTTATCCTATCTAAGTCATTTTTTTACGATAAATTTTATAAGAACTTTGTATCACTAAAAAGGTAAATTTATACCTAAGAACTTATAAAAAATACCACAACAATATATATTCCTTTTTAACTATTTATCTTAAATCTAACTTAATTATATGTCTGCTATACAAGAAAGTGCAAATGTATCAGGAACTTTGGAAAATACTGCCACGCAAAATATCCAAAAGATTTTAGTTCCTGTAGATTTTTCTGCAACTTCTAAAGTTGCTTTAGATTATGCAGTAGCTATTGCAAAGGGTTTAGGCTCGCAAGTGGTTGTATATCATAGTGTTACACCAATGGCAGATATTTCGTTGGCAGTGGGTAATGCAGCTTGGGAACAAGAAACAGAGAAAATATTGGCAACACTTACCAAACGTGCCGAAGAATTTATTAGCCCTTATCAAACTATTAGTTATGAACATAAAAATAGTATGGTAGAAATAAGTACCCTTATTAGAGTAGGATATATTGCAAATGATGTAGAGGCATTAACTTCTTCGGGTTATGATTTGGTGGTTTTGGGAACAAAAGGCGTAAGTGGATTTGACGAAATTGTGTTTGGTTCAGTGGCGGGCAATGTTGCTGAAGTTGCCAAATGTCCTGTATTGATTATACCACAAGGAGCAAGTTTTGAGGGTATCAATAATTTGGTATATGCAACGGACTTTGACAAAAAAGATACTTTAGTGATAGACGAATTATTGCAATTTGCCGAAAGTTTGCACGCAGACAAAATAACTTGCTTACATATTAATACCAATCCTGAAAATATAGCCGAAAACTTAACTCGGTTGATTCATATAGAAGAGCAATATTGGTTTACTCCAATACACAAATTACAATTTGAATTGGTATCTGGTGAAAGTGTATTAAAAACATTATACAAATATTTAGAGGAACAAAAACCCGATATTATTGCTGTTTTGCGAAAAGATAGGTCTTTTGTAGAAAATATTTTCCACCAAAGTATCAGCAAAAAATTAGCTTATCATAGCAAAACTCCTGTTTTAATTCTAAAATAATATTTTGTCTAACAAAAATTATTAAATTTTTATTAGATAAACTGAAATAATCTCTAATTAATTTTAAAATTTATAGTTTTAACTTTTATTACTAAACAATCCAAAACACTAAAACAATGGAAACGCAAAAAAAAGTAACTGAAACTCCAAGTGCAACAGTTGGTATTTACCGTTCACACAAAGAAGCTGTAGAAGCCATAAACAAATTGCATGAAAATGGATATTCTTTAGACAAAATGTCTATCATTGGCAAGGGAGATTTTGTAGAAGATATTAAAGGTTCTTATACAATGGAGGAAGCCTCTACAGATGGTATGACTGTAGGCGGGGTAGCAGGTGGTTTGTTGGGTGCATTGGCAGCATTAAGTTTGGTGGCTATCCCTGGGGTAGGTTTGATTTATACAGGTGGTATTATGGGGGCTGTGGTGCTTAGTGCCTTAACTTTAGATGGTGTGGCTGTAGGTGCAGTAGGTGGTGGCATGTTATCTGCTATTTTGGGTTCTAAATTAGGCAAAGATGGCGTTTTGGAATACGAAACACACTTAGAAAATGGAAAATATTTGTTAGTTTTGCACACAGATAACAGAGATGCTAAACGTGCAAAAGAAATTTTACATACAGATTCTGACCATGACGGTGTAGCAAGTCATTAATATATTGGGACACTGAAAAACAAAAAGTGCTTGAAAATAAATAATTTTCAAGCACTTTTTGTTTTTTAGCAAATTTAGCATAAATGCCTATACGATTGTGAAAGGATAAATATTTGTGTTAAATTTATAAAATACTTGCTTGTTTAAAAATATGCTATCATATAGGCTTCTGCCGTTGGTGTGGGACACAGCCAACGGCAGAAAAACTGATAATTTTTGGTTGAATCAAGTTTTACATATTTCTTTTACTTTATTTTGGGTAATGGTTGTGATTTGGAGAGAAAAGGGGAATGTTTTGAAGAAGGTTTAGTGGATAAATGTTTTTGCAGACAGAAATCCATTACTCATCTAAAATTTCAATTCCTCTAATTGCACAAATATCAGCAAAATCTTTAACATTGAAAGTTACCAAATAGTCCATTCTTATATTAATATCACTTATCATTTCTCTAATCACAGCATCAGTCAAACTATGTTTTATATATGAGTGTTTATTTAATTCGTAAACTTTTAAAAGAGCTGAATCTTTGTAATTAGTATCATCGATATATGTTACATTGCTATTTTTTAACAAATTTTCAAAATTATGCAACCTTTCCTTATTTTTTAGGAATCTTGTTCTAATAATTTCATAAAAACACGGAAACGGAAACAATATATGTTCATTTTGAATTAGCTCACTGATATTAAGTGATTTTTCATGATGCTCATCTGTTTCATCAAGTAATCCCAACCAATAACAACTATCTGTAACTATGTATTTCATACTTAAAATTCGTCAATTTTATCAGCCTTTACATTACCATAACCTTCCCAAATAGCTCTTTTCCTGCCTCCAAACAAGAAAGAACCTCGCATGGTACACGTATTATCCGTAACAGTCATATAAATACGGTCAGTTTTTTCAATATTTACAGCCTTTGATATTTCTTGTTTTAATTCCTCTAAAATTGTTTCAAACTTATCTTCTGAAAAAAACATAGCAAATGCTGCATTGCCATTACCACAATCTAAGGCTTTATGAGAGTCTAAAAATGCGTAAAGACTGCTATAATCTCCTTTTAAACCCAAATCATAATTTAATAAAATATTTTTTTTAATTTGTTTAATATTTTCCATAAAGTAAATATAAATAGTTTGTTGTTTAAAATTAAATTTTAACTAAATAAGTTCCCTAATATCAGTAATATTAACGTGAACTACGGATTTTTTTTCTGCCGTTGGCTGTGTCTCACAGCCAACTCCACCAGCACATCAAACTTGCCCAAAGAAACTACTTTTTTTCTGCCGTTGGCTGTGTCTCACAGCCAACTCCACCAGCACATCAAACTTGCCCAAAGAAACTACTTTTATTAGTTTTAGCACACAAAAATACGCAATAAACTAATAAAAGTAGTTTTCAATGCACCTTTGATGTGCTGGTGGAGTGGTTTCAATTCTATTGCGGGTTTGACACAAACAATGGCGGAAACAATTGGTATCTCAGCCTTAAATTTTTTATCTTAGTTCTATACAAAACGCATTGAAGAAGAGTATTAATTTTTCATTTGTATAGGTAATAGGAAGAGATTTAACACTACCATTATTATCTATAAGGTCAATAAACTTGTGATTAGTCGTTTTACAGTCGTCAATAAGAATACTTATTTTTGTTTGTTCATTTATTTGTTGAAGCCTATTTATAAAAATATTAGAGATTATGAATAATTTTTTATTATATTTGCGAAATTTTATGTTTTATTTCTTACTAACTCTCTAATATGTTGATTATCAAGGATATATTAAAAGATGCTAAAAAATTAAGAGCTTTGACTTCTCTTCTTCCCGAAGAATTTGAAGCCTTATTACCTAAGTTTGAGTCAAAATTTGAAGCCTATATAGAAAAATATAAGCTCGATGGTAGTATTCGTTACAATAAATATAGCCCAAGGTCAGAAAAAGTGCTTGCAAGTAGTGCTGAAAAACTATTTTTTATTTTAGTCTACCATAAACAAAATCCGACACAAGAGTTTTTAGCTTTTTCTTTTGACCTTAACCAAGACATGTGTGCCAAGTGGATAAAAGTTTTATTGCCTATTTTAGAGAAATCCTTACATCAATATAGAGCCGAACAAAACCCCACAAAAGTCGATGAGATTTTACAAGAGGGTCAGACTTATTTAGTGGATGTTACAGAAAGACCTGTTCAAAGAGATACCTACGAACAAGAAGAATTTTATACAGGAAAAAAAAACAACATACGATAAAAAATCTTGCTATTACAGATAAAGATGGTTTCATTGTCTTTATTAGCCCTACTTTTCGGGGAAAAGTGCATGATAAACTCATAGCTGATTTACTTCCTATCACTAAACCTTGCACCTTATTGACAGACTTAGGGTTTTATGGGTGGAAATTACCCAACACTACCCTGATAATGCCCAATAAAAAACCAAAGAAAAAAGCATTAACAAAAATACAAAAAGTACAAAACAAGTTACAAAGTCGTCAAAGAGTAAAAATAGAAAACACTTTTGCTAATCTAAAAATCCTTAGAATTGTTAAAGAAAGAATCAGAACTTACATAGAAGAAACCAAAAATAAGTTATTTACAGTAGCAGTAGCACTCTATAATTTTAGACGTACTTTTGCACTAAAGAGAAAAATTATATACTTGTAATTATTCATAAACTCTA
>JBIKRY010000054.1:0-19472 GCA_044348925.1 Bernardetiaceae bacterium | reverse complement strand
TAGTTGGCAAAGTAGCAGGTATAAATGCACGAACTTCTACGGTTACTTTAGTAGCCAAATCATAAGTAGATTCGTTGGCAATGACTACGTGGTCATTAACCCCGTCAAAGTCCAAAGAGGTAGCAGCTTGTGCATAAGAATTTTGTGTATATGCTAAGCCTAATACAAATAGAAATAGCATAGATAGGTTCTTCATGCTACTTTTTTGTAATTTAATTAATAACCTTTGTAGGTTATTGAAATTTAGTGTGGGTTTTGTGTTTAGATTCATCTTTTTTATAAAATTATTTGTGGAAAAATATATAGGAAATAATAATAAATTAAACGGTGAATAATATAAACTTGTTTCATTTATTATAAATATCTAATACGAGAGCAAATCTATATATATTTTTTATTATTTCCTAAAAATTAGTACGACACTTTAATATTATAATATTTGAAAAGTTATTTTACGAACTATTTGAGCTAATTTCTGTAGTTACTCTAACTTTATCAGCTCCAAGTAGGTAGGCTTTTCTATTTTTTGTTGATTACTTTTGATATATCTATGATTATTTCAAATCCAATAAATAATTTACTATTTATTTTTTTTTGTAAATAGTTATTTTCTATTTTGTTTCATTCATATTTTAAAAATTTCAGAATTAATACCCTTTGCCAGAAGTTTTCTATAAATTTTCTGTTGCAATGCCAATAAAAATAGCACTTGTATTTGTTTTTTTTTATATTTGGCACATAGAAATGAATTGGTAGTTGGACTAAGATAAAATATTATTTAATTACTGTTACTATAATTTCTATAAAATATTTAAAAATAGAAAGTAATATGCAAAACACCAAAAGCAAAATTAATAGTTTTTCTATTTCACCTGCAAGTATTCAGGGAAAATTGCTAATAAGTTTTATTACAACTATTTCCTTATTGCTAATTCTGATGGTTGTTTTGATAGCAGGCTATCAACGATTACTCAAAAGGGAAAATTATATTAATATACATATTGGTGCTATTAAATTTTTTAGTATTAAATTAGGAAACGGAGTAAATAGGTCGTATAATGACGCATTGTCTTATGCTACCTATAAACAACCTCATTATAGAAATGAAATTTTAAATATTTTGCGAGATGATATTATTCCTAATTTCGACTCTTTACAACAAATAGGAAAAAGTTCTGATGATGTTTATACCAAAAATTCTCTTTTTGAATTAGAAGAACAAATTGTAAAATTAAAAGAATTATATAATGGATTATCCTTAATTCCACCAGACCAGATAGAACTATTTACCAAAAGTAAAATTAATCCTTTGATGAATAAACTCAACAAAGAGATAGATATTTTGACTACTACACAGATTAAAAAAGAACATTATTTGCATACCAGACAACGCAATGATGAAATGACTTTTTATGTGTTGGTGGCTGTTTTATTGACTATTATGCTTACGATTAGTTTTGCAGTAAGTAATCGGATTATTAAAACAGTAATGAAAAATTTAGATTTGTTGGATAGTTATACAGAGGTACTCAAGCATGGTAATCTGCCCGAAAATGTACGAGTAACCCAAGACGAATTGCAAGATATTTTGGACGATATTGCCTATCTTACAGATAATTTAAACAGAGTAAAATCATTTGCACAAGAAGTAGGCAAAGGGAATTTTGATACAGATATTACAGTATTTAACAATGAAGGGGAATTAGGAACTGCACTTGCCGAAATGCGAAGAAGTTTGAAAGAAATTTCTGTGCAAGAAAAAAATCGTAATTGGCTCAATGTTGGTGTTTCACAGATGTCGGAAGTTATGCGAAAACACGCCGAAAATATGCACCAGTTGGCAGATGACTTGCTTGCACAAATCATAGATTATTCGAATAGTAGTCAAGGGGCTATTTTTATATTGAATGACAAAAAAGTTTTGGAAGCAATAGCCTATTATGCATATGGAAAAAAGAAATATATTCAACAAGAAATAGAAATAGGACAAGGTTTGTTGGGTAGCACATTTCAAGATGGTATCACACAAATAATTACCGAAATTCCAAAAGATTATCTACAAATTAGTTCGGGATTAGGAAAAGCAGCACCAAAAAGTTTGGTATTAGTACCACTAAAATACCAAGATACTACGCTTGGTATTATGGAAATAGCATCTTTTGAAGTCTATGGCGTACACCATATTGAGTTTTTTGAATTGGTGGCAAATATTTTAGCCTCCACGCTGACAAATTTACACACAAATTCGAATACCAAACTGTTGCTTGCAGAAGCACAAAATAATGCAATTAGGATTCATGAACAAGAAAACCTATTGCGAATACAAACCGAGAATTTGGAAAAAATACGCGAAGAGTTGCTTAATAATTATGAAAAAATAGAAAATGAAAATGCAATGTTGCGACAAACCCTAACAACATTAAATAATCATATTATTAACATAGATAAGAATGGCGTAATTTTGTATATCAATATACAAGCAGCAGGAATTTTTGATACCGAACCCGACTTGCTATTGCACAAAAATTTGTTTAAATTATTGCCAACCATACAAGAAGATTTGCTACAGATGGAGGAAAGTGAACAAGTAGAAAAAATTGCCTATCAAAATATTAGTAGTGGACGAGGACGAATTGTACCATATCAAACCACGATAACCAAAATTATCGGAGGTAAACAAGCTATTTATTCCTTATATTTTGCCAAAGCACAAGAAGAAATTGTATATGCCAAAGTAAATTTATAAAAAGCTATGTAATAAAAATTACTGTTTTACTTGCTTTTTGAATACAAAAAACTATCTTTGTTAAAACGCAAATTTATCCAAATTGTTTTATTTATTTGTTTTAACCTTAACATTTTAAAATATAAGTATATGTTAGACTTAAATCCATTTTATACCGTCATCGAAACCTGTATTAAAAGTTTGGGGGTAGACCCTATTTTGTGTCGTGGACAAAAACCTGGGCAGTGGGATTTAAAAAAAGGCTCAGCAAGTGTTTGGGTAGATGTATTTGTATCTTCACAAGACGAAAATTACGGATATTTCCAAACAATGGCACCTATCTGCCAAATACCAAGTGCCAACAGAGAAGCCTTTTTTAAAGAATCTCTCGAAATTAATCACCAATTATATGGCGTAAGTTTTACCATTTATAAAGATTGGTTGTATCTCAAAATGATTCGTGAACTTGCAGGCTTAGACCAAAATGAAGCTATGGCAATGTTGAATAGGACAGGTGTATATGCAGACCAATATGACGACCATTTCAAAAACAAATATCATGGCGGTGTGAGTAGTGGAGACAGGGCTCCATCTTTATAATACTATTATTGCATAAGTTTATGTTTGGCAATATTTACTTAATTTTGCCAAACATAAATTTGACAAAAAGTTAATCTATCATTCTTTCCCCACCAATTACCCAATTACCCTCTTTTTCTTTGTTGATTCTTACTTGGTCTAAAATCTGTAATTTTTCTTCATGTTTACGCATAAAGTGCATAAAAATAGGATATGCTACCACCGAGCCAAGCAACAAAGATGCACCAAGATAGAATCCCGAAGTCATCATTTCGTCTTTGCCTTTATATACCAAATCAAAAATAATTCCATAGATTGGCGATAAATTGGCTACCAATGCCACAACAAATGGCGGTATGGTTTTCATACATCGCAACAAGACCGTATAAGCATAAACCGAAAATACAAATGCTATTCCAAGTATCAGTAATAAATCTATACTACTAACAGACAATAATTTTAGTCCCTGTCCTTTGGTAAAATAATGGCTGTAGATGGGTAAAAATAGAGTTGTTCCTATCCACGCACCTGCCATTTGATAGAAAGTAACTTGATAATTGTTGTATTGTTTGGCAAGTCTTGAGGAAATAATTGTCAGCAAAGCCCCAAAAAAAGATGCAGAAATTCCAACCGTAAGCCCCCAACCATATTCAAAACCCGAATTAAAAATAATATACAAACCAATGACGGCATTAATACCTAATAATTCTTGTAAAGGTTGGTTTTTGGTGCGGAAAAAAATAGGTTGCAAAATAGAAATCCAAATAGAACTTGTTGCCATACCCACCAAACATACAGATAAAGTAGAGATTTTGGCAGAAACAAACAGTAAAATAGAATAGGTAGAAGTCAAAAAACCAGATAATAACATTCTTGCAATGTCTTTTTTGCTAATCGTAAAATCAATTTTCCTAAACTTCATAAAAATAGCAAGCAGAAAGCACGCCATTAAAGTACGATAGAATACGATTTCGACAGATGGTAATCCAATATTGCGAACTACCAAAGGCAGAAAACTATTCAGCAACATAATAAGATTAAGGCTGATAAAATCTTTGTTAATTCCTTTCAAGGTAAAAAAAGTTATAGGTTGTTTGATGAAATATATACAAATAAAGCAGATTCTTACAAAATTTTGTGAACAAATTTTTACAATATAGGCAAACAGGCTCAGAATGACAAAACTCTGTTGCTTAAGTCAAAAAACATTTCTCCAACAACGCTATTACAAGTCTTGAAAAGTAATATTTTGTCTTATTTAGCGTTGTTTTGGAATGATTAATTTTTGATTAGCCCGTAATTGTTCTGGTTTTTTAATGCCATTTGCTTTCAAAATAGTTTTCATATCTACCGAATATTTTTGGGCAATTTTTTCTAAAAACTCATTTTTTTCTACAAGATGTATTGCACGTACTTTGATTAACAAAGATTGATTTTCTTTCAAATTATTACTTGCTAATTCATTCCAAAGTTTAATAGAATCTATTTTGCAATAAAATTTGTCGGCAATGCTACTAATAGATTCATTTTTTTGTACTTTATACACAAAAATAGTAGTATCAGGAAACAAAATTCTATCTCCACTCAATTCCATTAGCGAATCTGTAGCTTTTTTCTTTACTCGTTTCCAAGGAGGCGTGGTTTTACTCAACATATCTATACTGATATAGACCATCACAGCCACAAAAATAGCCCCGATTAACAAAAAAATAGTCCGTTTTTCCATAATATTTTTGCAAAAATAAAGGTAGTAAGTAGTTGTAAATTTTTAATGGTATATGCTAAATTATTCTAATTGTTGCCTATACGTTACTTAGCAATGAAAATAAGCTAAACTAATTTTGCTTAGTTGTACTTACAAATTAGGCAAAGTGATGATAAGTTTAGACAAAACTTGTAGCTTATTTTTATAGGATATTCTATCCACAAGTAATTTTCAGTAAAAATAATAATAATTTTGAATTTACAATTTAGCAACTTAAATTTACTTACTTATTTAACAAATCCTATAATTGCTATGAAAACAGAAAGCCAACAGCTTAGCAAAATTACCAAACTTCCTTCCGAGCAAATGTTGTCTTATGGCACTATTACACCTACACAAGGGCAATATAAACTTTTTAAGTTGTGGGATAAATTTATTTTGGATAAAACAACAGACCGTTTAACATTTCTATTAAAAGGTTATGCAGGAACAGGAAAAACTACTACAGTGAGTTTATTGGTAAAAACTCTGCCAAGTTTTGGTTACAAAGTAGTTTTGTTAGCACCCACAGGACGGGCTGCCAAAGTCATTTCTGCTTATACCAATCGCCAAGCAAGCACCATTCACCGAAGTATTTATAAGGCTGCCGATACCGAAACAGGACGTTTTATCTTCGAATTAACGACCAATTATCATAAAAATACGATATTTATTGTAGATGAATCTTCGATGATAACAGATGATAGAGATATTGGAGGAAATAGTTTATTGAGTGATTTAATCGAATTTGTGTTTGAAAGTGAAGAAAAAAATAACAATAAATTGCTATTGATTGGGGATACTGCACAATTACCACCTGTAAACTCTGCTTTAAGTCCTGCTTTAGAAAAAGAATATTTGTATAGAAATTATCGTTTGCAAGTTACCGAACATTTGCTAACCGAAGTAATGCGACAAGAAAGCCAATCGGGAATATTAGAAAATGCGACATTTATTAGAAACCAAATAGCTTTACAAGAAGTTAAAATCAAATTTGAAACCAAGTTATACAAAGATATTTATCGAATGACCTCCGAAAAACTCGAAGATGGTCTTCGATATGCCTACCGAAAATATGGCATAGAAAATAGCATTGTTATCTGTCGAAGCAATAAATCGGCAGTGCAATTTAACCAATATATTCGCAACCAAATTCACTTTAGAGATACTGAAATTACAGCAGGAGATTATTTATTAGTAGTTCGTAATAATTATACGTGGTTGCCAAAGGAATCTCCTGCGGTTTTTTTGGCAAATGGCGAGTTTGTGGAAGTAATGAAAATTATGCGATTTGAAGAAAAATATGGGTTTAGATTTGCTACTTTGTCTTTGCGTTTGTTGGATTATCCCGACCACCCATATTTCGAGGCAACTGTGCACCTAAAAACTTTAACTTCTTATGAGCCTAATTTATCACAAGATGACCACAAAACTATTTATACAGCAGTGCAAGAAGATTATGCACATATTACTAAACCAAGAGAAAAATTCCAACAAATCAAAAAAGATGCCTATTTGAATGCCTTACAAGTAAAATTTGCGTATGCAATGACTTGCCACAAAGCACAAGGCGGACAGTGGGATATTGTTTTTGTGGAACAAGGATATTTGAATGAACAGATGATGAATATTGAATTTTTGCGTTGGCTTTACACAGCTTTGACGAGGGCTATCAAGGAATTGTATTTGGTAAATTTTCACCCATCTTTTTTTGAGGAAACTAAATAAGATATTACTACATCAAATACCAATAAAAAGAATAAAAAAATAGCATAATTTTTGCGAATAACAACCAAACACAAATAACTTTATGAAACGCAATAAATTTTTAGCCTTTGTAGGCGTGGCTACAGTTGCTGTAGCAAGTTTGATGGCAATGACCAGCAAAACTACTAAAATAGAAACAGGTGAAATGACAGACGGTAGAGATGGGACTATTTATAAAACCGTAAAAATTGGAGAACAGACGTGGCTTGCCGAAAATTTGATTTTTGAAACCCCTGGTTCTTATTGGTTTAATAACAAAAAAACAAGTGGAAAAGGCAAACTCTACACATGGGAAGCTGCCAAAAAAGCCTGCCCAACCTATTGGCACTTGCCAACAGACGAAGAGTGGCAAAAATTAGAGGTAAGTTTAGGAATGGACGCAACGCAAGCCAATGACATTGGATTTAGAGGAACAGACCAAGGCAAGCAACTAAAAGTAAAAGGCAAAAGTGGTATGAATTTACATTTAGGAGGTTTTAGACATACAGATGGTAGTTTTGGCGGCTTGAATGAAAATGGGTTTTATTGGACTGCAACGCCACATATTACCGAAGGTACTGCATTCCGCCGTTCTTTCAATGCGGGTTCTGACCAAGTATATCGTACAAACCATGATGTAACCTATGCCTATAGTTGCCGTTGTGTAAAAGACTAAAAATTATATGCTGAGTTTGTAAAATATGCTATCTACAAACTCAGCATTAACTATACTACACAAATTATTACCCTACACTTCCTTCCAAACTTACTGCCAATAATTTTTGGGCTTCTACTGCAAATTCCATTGGTAATTGATTTAATACTTCTTTGCAATAGCCATTTACTATCAATGCTACGGCTTGTTCGGTATCTATACCTCGTTGGTTGCAATAAAAAATTTGGTCTTCACCTATTTTTGAGGTTGTTGCTTCGTGTTCTACTTTTGCGGTATTATTTTCTACTTCTATGTAAGGAAACGTATGTGCACCACATTTGTCCCCCATCAACAAAGAATCACATTGCGAAAAATTGCGAGAATTTTCGGCACGTTTCATTATTTTGACTTGCCCACGATAAGAATTTTGGCTTTTGCCTGCCGAAATTCCCTTTGAAACTATGCGACTGCGTGTGTTTTTGCCAATATGAATCATTTTTGTACCTGTGTCGGCTTGTTGATAATTGTTAGTAACTGCCACCGAATAAAATTCACCCACCGAATTATCTCCTTTCAAAATACAACTTGGATATTTCCACGTAATTGCAGAGCCTGTTTCGACTTGTGTCCACGAAATTTTTGAATTATCTCCTGCACAAATTCCTCGTTTGGTAACAAAATTATAAATGCCTCCTTTGCCTTCTTTATTCCCTGGATACCAATTTTGTACTGTAGAATATTTAATTTCGGCATCTTTCATGGCTATTAATTCTACTACTGCTGCGTGTAATTGGTTTTCATCTCGCATAGGTGCAGTGCAACCTTCGAGATAACTCACATAACTTCCTTCGTCTGCTATCAACAAAGTTCTTTCAAATTGCCCTGTATTTGCTGCATTGATACGGAAATAAGTCGATAATTCCATTGGGCAACGAACACCTTTAGGAATATAACAAAAAGAGCCGTCAGAAAAAACTGCACAATTTAAGGCTGCAAAATAATTGTCGGCAATAGGAACTACAGAACCCAAATATTTGCGAACTAATTCAGGATGCTCTTGAATAGCTTCACTAATGGCACAAAAAATAATGCCTAATTCCGCTAAACTTTCTTTAAAAGTTGTTTTTACGGAAATACTATCCATTACGACATCTACAGCAATACCCGAAAGACGTTTCTGTTCATTTAAAGAAATGCCTAATTTTTCAAATGTTGCTAATAATTCTGGGTCTATTTCATCTAAACTCGTTGGTGCTACTTTTTGTTTGGGAGCAGAATAGTAGATAATATCGTCATAATTAATGGCTGGGTGAACTACATTTGCCCATAATGGTTCGGACATTTTTTTCCATTGTTGGTAGGCTTTTAGTCGCCATTCCAACATCCATTCTGGCTCATTTTTTTTGGCAGAGATGAATCTTACTGTATCTTCACTCAATCCAATGGGTGATTGTTCGTTTTCTATATCTGTTACAAAACCGTATTTATACTCTGAATTAGTGATTTCGTCTAAAATTTCCATAGCTAAATTATTATAAGTATGCTATACGCTAAAGCGTATTGTAATCTAAATAAATTTTGTTATCTTATTTAGATTGATTCTACAAAGGTAAACAATTTTATTAGCTTATTGTTTTTTGGGAAAAAAAATAAAATCATTTTTTTACTACGTCCATAGCTTACGTTCTACGAAAGTATCTTTGAATAAATAAAAAATTAATCACACAAATACAAACCTCTAAAACGTAAAGTTATGGCAAAACAGTTGAATGATAAACACACCAAAGCCGAAATGTTGCAGGCGTATAACGACCTTTTGAAAGAATTGCAAAATTTGGCAAAAGACAAAAAAAACCTCGAAACGGAAGTTAGTCGTTTGGCTAAACAGGCAACTACGCAAGCAACAGTGCTTGTAACAAGTCCCAATAACAATGCAAACACGCAAAGCAATAACCAAAAAATGCCCGAAAAATACCAAGTGGAAGATATTATCCACGTTTTTGAGCAGATTAAAGATGGGTTTGGCAATGCGGGGAGTGATTTGTCGGGCAAATTGACCAAAGAAGCAGGCGAATTAGCCGAAATTCAAAAACAAATTATTGCTATTGAAAATTATGTCAAGGAATTGCACAATATTGAAAGTATCCACGAAAATACATTGCCAAATTTAGTAGAAGAATATAACGAAAAAGCTAAATTATTTGCCAAAGAAATTCAAGAACAAGAAGAAAATGTTGGCAAGTTGTGGGACGAAAAACAAAAAGCATGGAACAAAAATAAAGAGGAATATGAGTTGCGACTGCGGGAAAGAAATGCTAATTTGTTGAAAGAACGGAAACGAGAAAATGACAGCTATTTGTACAAAATAGAACAAGAACGAAAACTTGCCAAAGATGTTTTTGAGCAGGAAAAGAAAAAATGGTACGATACTTTGCAAGAAAACAAAGAAAATACAGAAAAAGAATTAGAGGAGAAAGAAAAAACATTGGCATTGCAAGAAAAAGAATATGCAGACACACAAAGTAAAGCGGAGGAACTGCCCGACAAATTAGAGAAAGAACTTAAAAAAGTAAAAGAAGAAACTAAAGGGGCAATTAGACGCAATTACGAAGTGCAGGCAAATTTATTGGCAAAAGATGCCGAAGGTTTAAGACGAGTGAATGAGTTGAAAATCAAGGCATTAGAAGATAATTTGGCACAGCAAAATGAACAAGTAAAAAATGTTCGTGCAGAGTTGGCAGATATGCTAAAACAAGCAAAAGAATTGGCTATTAAGGCATTGGAAGGCACTGCCAACGGAAAATCTTTTGATGCCATGCGAGAAATTGCATTGGAACAAGCAAAGCAACAAAAACAAAAATAAGCTAATGCTAAACGTACTACGTAGCTTGACCTACGTAGTACAAATATGCAATTTTTTTAAAATTTTTATATTTTAGTTAGTTAGTAAACAATTTAGATGATTTTATATGATACCGAATAGATAAAAAACTTTGGAATAGTACCAAAAATATCCATAAATTTGATGCGGAAAACTATTGATTACATATAGTTTATTAGACATTCGCAAAAAGTTTATTCCAATTTCAAAAATATGTTAGTAATAGAAACACAATATTTTCCACCCATACAGTTTTTTAGTTTTTTGGCACAAAGTGAGGCTTTATGTATAGAAAAACACGAAAATTATAACAAACAAACATATAGAAACCGTTGTTATGTTTTGGGTGCAAATAAAATAGAAAGACTTACAGTACCTGTTTTAAGCACCGAAAAAGGCGAAAAACAACTGATAACAGAGGTAAAATTAGATAATAGACAAAATTGGCAACAAATCCATTGGCGAAGCATACAGTCTGCTTATGGAAATTCTCCGTTTTTTGCGTATTATGAGGATATGCTCGCAAAATCTTTGTTTCAACCTGTGGAAACTCTGTTTGAATTGAATAAAAATATATTGCAAACATTGCTAAAAATTCTCAACAATTCCAAAAAAATCTACTATACAGAAACCTATCACAAAAATTATACGCTGCCATTTGTTGATAAACGAAACCAAACAGCTCAAGTCAATGCTATTAGCTACAAACCTTATACACAAGTATTTGGTAATCAGTTTGTTAGCAATTTGAGTATTTTAGATTTGATTTTTTGTCAAGGAAAATACTTATCTTTAGATGTCTAATTTTTAGCAAAAAACCTACATAAAATTTATTACAACTTACGTGAACTATGGATTAATTTTAATAATTTTAGGTATATTACTATCTTTAGTACCACTTAGACACGAAGAAACACTAAGTTTCACTAAGAAATTCTTTGTGAAACTTAGTGTTTCTTCGTGTCTAAGTGGTACTAAAATTTTACTTTTCTAGTCATCTAAAAGCTATATTTTTATAAAAATAGCATAAAAAACATAATAACTTATTGATTATCAATATTTTAATCCGTAGTTCACGTTACAACTTGTAATTTTTGTAAGATTACAAGTTTCTGCTCAATGAAAATTCGTTGCTTACTCTACTGTCATGGGTTGCAATAAGAAGCGTAGTATTATAAAATGCAGCTTGTTCTCTAATCAATGTAAGCACAGCTTTGGTATTGTGGTCGTCTAAAGCAGAAGTAGGTTCATCTGCAAGCAATAATTTAGGTTTATTGGCTAATGCTCTTGCAATAGACAATCTTTGCAATTCGCCAATGCTTAATTGGTTTGGAAATTTGTGTTGCAAATCAGCAATATGTAATTGTTCGAGTAAAGTCTGCAAAAATTTTCGGTCTTGCTTTTTATCTGCCATATAATTTGCGAGCAAAAGATTTTCGATTGCCGACAAAGTTTTTACCAAATATGCCTGTTGAAAAATAATTCCTATATGTTGCCCTCTAAATGTATCTAATTTTGTGCCATATAAGTTGCTAATATCTGTACCAATTATTTCTATTTTTCCGCTTGTAGCCTTTTGTAAACCCGCCAAAATATGCAAGAACGTAGTTTTTCCGCTACCCGAATTGCCTCGCAATAGCCATTGTTCACCTTGTTTTACATTCCAATCAGAAATTTGTAAAACTGTTTTTTGTTGGTAAATATGTGTAAGATTTTCTATGCTAAACATTGGTAAATAATGTATTTTTTAGTTTCTTTTGATAAAATTATTCAATTATGTAATATTTTTCTACAATAATTGCAATACTACAATATTTTTTCTAAAATAGCAGTCAGTTAGACTTTTTCTAATCTTACTTTTATGAAGTACGAAACACTACGCAATGAAAATGAAAAACTTAGCAAAGAAAACGAAATATTAAAAAGCGTGGAAAAAGACGATTTTTTTAATTTATCGGGAGATTTTCTATGTACTTTTTTTCGTAGGCGTTTTTTACAGGTCAATCCAGCCTTTGTACAAGCATTAGGTTATAGCAAAGAGTATTTGTTGGCACATAATATTCACGAATTTTTACACCCTGATGATATTGATAGCACTTTTCAAATTATTTTAGAGTATGTAGATAAAGAAGGAGATTTGGTAACACAAAATCGGTATCGCAAACAAGATGGTAGCTATATAATGGTTTCGTGGAAACTGTATGTCAAAAAAAATGGCGTTGCTTATGCCGTTGGACGAGATATTACCCAGCAATATGCTTTAGAACAAAACATTAAACAGTCCGAACAATTACTAAAATCTATTTTTAATAGCAATCCTTCTATTTTCATTATTTTTGATAGAAATTTAAAAATTATTAAGATAAATGAAAATGCAAAACGTGCTATTCATTTTTTGATAGGAGCAGAAATAAAAAAAGATACCACTTTCCTCGAAATTTTCAAGCCTGAAGTTTGCGACGAAATGGAAGCACGAATAAAATTAGTATTTGAAGGGGAAACTATTGTTTATGAACGAAAAATGAAACATCGTTTTTCGTCTGATACATTATGGTATCAAATAATGATGACTCCTTTATACTTAGATAGAGAAGTAATTGGAGTTTGTTATTCGGCAAATGACATTAGCAAACATAAAGATACAGAGAAAAAAATTAACGAATTATTAGAAAATGAAAAAGCCTTGACCGAAGAGCTGAAAACTACCAATGAAGAACTTTTGCAAAATATTGAGGAGATGAAATCGGTAGAAGAGTTTTCGCGAATGAATGAAAAAGTAGCCATTGCTGCCCAAAAAGAAGCTATTACCAACAAAGAAAGATTACAACATATTTTTGATAATTTAGAAAATCACTTTTTTTGGGTCATTGAGCCAAAAACAGAAAGAGTTACGATGCTTTCCAAAAGTTTTGAAACTATTTTAGGCTATGCAACCAAAGAAATCGTAACTGTAGAAGATGCTATACAAGAGATAATTTATAAAGATGATTTGGCAATCTTATTAAGTTCTTATCAAGATATTTTACAAGGCAAAAATGTAGGAAATGTAGAATTTAGATGTTTGACCCCTAAAGGAGTTATCAAATGGTTTTCATGTCAAGCAAAATCTTACTATGAAAAAGGCGAAATAGAACGGATAGAAGGCATTGTTACGGATATTACTGCCAACAAAGAATTTGAAACGCAACTCAAAAATAATATTACTGCTTTAGAAAAAACAAAGAAACAACTCGAATATCGCAATCAAGAGTTAGATACTTTTATTTATAAAACCTCCCACGATTTACGGGCACCAATCCGCAGAATATTGGGTTTGTATAATGTCTTAAGCCTAAAGCAATACGAGCAAGAAACAAGCCAATTGCTTGGTTATATTCAACAAAGTGCTTTACAACTCAATACTGCTTTAGAAGAGTTGGAAAATATTATGCACATCAAAAAACTCGTGGTGCAAAAAGAACTAATTAATTTTGAAAAAATAATTACAGAAATTCAAGCAGAATTGCAAAATACACCTAATTATATGCTTGTACGATGGGATATAAACATAGACGTAGTTTCTAATTTTTATACAGATATTGCCTTATTCAAAACTATTGTAAAAAATTTGGCAGAAAATTCTATCAAATATGCAAGATTTTATAACAATACGCCACTTATTCAACTGATTATAGAGAATAAATCTGCTAATAATATGCTTTCTTTGACGGTAATGGATAATGGACAGGGAATTATCAAAGAACAAATACCAAAAATATTTGATATGTTTCATCGAGGAACAGACAACAATTCAAGCATAGGATTAGGCTTATATACACTAAAAAATGCTTTAGATAAACTACATGGTACGATTGATGTAAAAAGTATTTATGGTTCTGGTACTACTTTTACTGTACAAATTCCAAATTAACTCTAATTTAGATAGATTTAGAATAGATTTAGAATAGATTGGAGATGCTTGTTAGCGTAGTTTTAGACATCTTTTTGTTCAAATTCCCCTTCACTTTTTGCAATTACTAAAGTAGCAACGCCATTTCCTATCAAGTTTGTAACAGCACGTGCCTCAGACATAAAACGGTCTATGCCCAACAAAATAGCTATTCCTTCCACAGGAATCAAGTGCATAGCACTCAAGGTGGACGCAAGTACCAAAAAACCACTCCCAACCACGCCTGCTGCACCTTTGGAGGTTATCATCAAGATGGCAATGATACTTAATTCTTGTTGCCAAGTAAGCGGAATATGATAAACTTGTGCCAAAAAAATAACAGACATTGCCAAATAAATAGTCGAACCGTCTAAATTAAATGAATAACCTGTAGGAATTACTAAACTTACAATAGATTTGGAACAACCATATTTTTCCAATTTTTCCATCATACGAGGCAAAACAGTTTCGGAACTTGCCGTACCAACGACAATAAAAATTTCTTCTCGAATATATTTCAAAAATTTCCACAAACTAAAACCCGAAAAATAACAAATAGCCTGTAAAACCACAAAAACAAACAAAAACATCGTGCTATAAGCAGTAAGCATCAGTTTGAACAAAGGCAATAAGGCACTAATTCCATATTTTCCAATCGTAAAAGCCATACCACCAAAAGCCCCAAAAGGTGCAAGGAACATTAACATCGAAAGTAATTTGAAAAATACTTGTGCAATATGTTGAAAAGTGTGTAACAATTTTATGCCCATATCTCCTAATCTGCTCAATGCTATACCAAATAAAATAGAAAAAAATACAATTTGGATAATATCACCTTCGGCAAAGGATTTGAAAATATTGGAGGGAATACTGTGCATCAAAAAATCTGCCCAATCAAATGCTTTTGCTCCTTTGGTAAATTGTGAAATATCAGCTTTTTCTAAAATATTTACATCTAAACCTTCACCAGGTTTGAATAAATTAGCAACGCCAACCCCAATAAATAAAGCAAATGTAGTAACTATTTCAAAATATAATAAGGCTTTGCCACCAACTCTGCCAAGTTTTTTGAGATTATTCATACTACCAATTCCAGCGACGATAGTCAAAAAAATAATCGGAGGAATGCACATTTTGATAAGATTAATGAAAATATCACTAATAAATTTCATTTTGGTAGCTACTTCAGGTGCTAATAAGCCCAAGATAATTCCCAAACTTATCGCAAACAAAACTTGCAAACTAAGAGATAAACGCAATAATTTCATGACAAAAAATAAGAAGTGGGGTAGCTATTTTGAAAAGATGTAATCTTTCTCTAAAGATTACATCTTTAAGATGTGTGTATTGCAATATTCTTATTAGTTATCCAATAAGTTTTCTGTGCCACGTTGCAAATCTCTCAAAAATGGCATTACATTACTTGCCACATCTAACAAACTTTCAAAAAACTTGATAATCATTGGATAAAAAATAGTTTTATGAATTTTATATTCTGGTTGTATTAAGCCTACTTTGGTAAATAGCCAAAACAATACACCTAATGCAACTACATATTTGAATAATCCAATAATTAATCCCATAAAATTATCAAAATTATCAAATACATTCAGTCCATTTTCTTTTTCTATTCTTTTTCGTCCCCAAACATTTAATCCTAAGGAAATACCAATAAATACTCCTAAAAGAATAAAAAATGGTACTGCTTTAGGAATTTTGCTTAGTGTTTTGGTATATTGCCCGCCAAAATCAAAAGCCAAGTGTATTAGTTTGAAACTTAGTAACGTAACAATTATAAAAATTAGTAAGGACAAAAACTCTGTAAAAAAAGCTTTTTGAAATCCTTTGTAAGCTCCCCACGCTAAGAGAAGCAAAATAAAAACATCTATTAGATTTATCATACCAATCGTATTTATAGGGTTTGCTTATGCAAGTAAAGTTTTTAGAATACTCGAAACGGTTTTATTGTCGGTTTTGCCTGCTAATTCTTTGGTTGCAATGCCCATTACTTTTCCCATTTCTTTGGCACTTGTTACGCCTGTGCGTGTAATAATTTCTTGTAGGGCAAGTTTTACTTCGTCTTCGGACAACATTTTTGGCAAAAACTTTTCTATAATTGCTAATTGTAGCAATTCTGTTTGGGCTAAATCTTGGCGATTTTGTTGAACAAAAATTTCTGCCGAATCTTTGCGTTGTTTGGCTGCCTTCATCAATAGTTGCAATTCTTTTTCTTCGCTTAATTCTACTTTATTTCCTGTTTCGGTTTCGGCAAGTAAAATAAGAGATTTGATAGCACGCAAAGCAGGTAAGCTGTCTTTGTCTTGGGCTTTCATTGCTGTTTTAATTTCTTCGTCGATGCGTTGTTTTAAAGACATGGTGGTATTTATTTTAAAATTTAGTTCCTGATGACCTATAAAATTGCAAGTTAAAAATATTTGTCTATTAATAGCAAAAATATATCCTACTATTTGTCTATTTTTTCGCAAATAACCTCGATGGCAAAAACATCATTGACGATAAATAATTCTTTGCAAACTGCGTCTGAAATTTTGATAACAATGTCTTTATTTCGGTCTATGTCTGGTATTTTGCCAATAATTTTTACTTTGCTTGCTATTCGATTGGTTGGATTGACCAGCAACACTATAGTTCCCACAGGAAAAGTATGGTGCAAAGCAAATTTGGTCGTCGAATTGCTTGAGATTCTTTCCCCTTTGCCTACTTCGTGAATGGTTTTGGTTTTATCTCGGTTTAGCACCATTTGGTCTGTTACAATATTTTTGGTTGCTGCCATTCCCACCAAAAGAGTTTGCCCAAGTTGTAGAATGGTATTTTTGCCCAATTTATTCCAAAACAATAAACTATCTATCTCTATTTTGTATAATGTTGCAATTTTTGTAAGAGTTTCTCCGCTTTTTACGGTATGTTTGTGCTGCGTTATTTTGGGAATTTGATTACTCGAATTACTACTTATATTAGTAGAGTTTGAGATAGGAATATAAATAATTTGCCCTATTTTGACAAAATTACTATCCAAATTGGCATTATATAAACTAATATTTGCGATGGTAGTTTTATATTTTTTGGCTACTTGTCGCAAAGTTTCACCAACTACTATTTTGTGTAAAATACAAACTTTGCCATTTTTTCGTTCTGTACCCACCGAATCTATAGGATTTGCATACAAAAGATTGGCAAAAAATACCAAAAGAAAACTTGTTACTAAAAAAAATTGCATAATTAAATTGTTTTTTGTGTAATAGTAATAAATAATGTACGAATATTTTGCAAAAGTCTAAAAAATATTTAATAATTAGCAAAATTCCTAACAAAAAAATTAAAACCTTTGTAGCAATTTTATTGTTTTAAGCCTAAACACCAAACTCGTACGTTATGAATATGATGGACTTATTTGAAACTACTACTTTCAAATGCAGTGAACTGATTACCAAACATTATAGTACCTCATTTTCGTTGGGAATCCGTACTTTAGACAAAAGTCTTCACAAACCTATCTATGCTATTTATGGTTTTGTTCGTTATGCTGATGAAATTGTAGATACTTTTCATGGTTATGACAAAAAACAGCTATTAGCAGATTTTAAACAAGATGCGTACAAAGCTATTCAAAACAAAATTAGTCTAAATCCTGTTTTACATTCTTTCCAATGGACAGTCAATAAATATAACATAGATTTGGCATTGATAGAGGCTTTTTTGCATAGTATGGAAATGGATTTGCAAAAAAACAGTTACAATGATTCCAAATACAACGAATATATTTATGGCTCGGCAGAAGTAGTAGGACTAATGTGCTTATATGTTTTTTGCGAAGGCGATGAAAGACATTACCAAGCATTAAAAGAATCGGCTTGCAAATTGGGTGCTGCATTTCAAAAAGTAAATTTTTTGCGAGATATGAAAAGTGATTATGAAGAACGTGGCAGAGTGTATTTTCCAAACGTAGAAATTTCGCATTTTACCCCAAGTGTCAAAAAAGAAATAGAAGCAGATATTCAAGCTGATTTTGATAAGGCATATCAAGGAATTTTGCAACTTCCAAAAACCGCAAAACTTGGCGTATATTTGGCTTATGTTTATTATTTGCAATTATTCAAACGGATACAGCAAGCAACTACCGAAATGGTATTGGCAGAAAGAATACGACTACCCGACAATCGCAAATTTTCTTTGCTAATAAAAACCTATATCAAACACCAATTTAATTATATTTAGTATTTTTTTTTATTTTTTTTAATGTATGTAATTTTTTAGTTTCTTTGTGCAATTCATTCTATTTTTTGGCTAATTTAATACCATTTTACATACCAATTTTACCTATACTTTATGTTATATCTTATTCCAATTTCTTTGGCAGAAAATGCCTTACAAGTAGTTTTGCCACAAATAAAGGAAATTATTTTGCAAACCAATTACTATCTGGTCGAAAATGTTCGTACTGCAAGACGTTTTATTAGTAGTTTGCAAACAGGACGTAAGGTGGACGAACTACATTTTTTTGAATTACATAAAGGTACTTCTCAAGCCGAATTACAAGCCTATTTTTTAGAAATTCCTACAGGTGCAAACATTGGCGTTATGTCCGAAGCAGGTTGTCCTGCAATAGCAGACCCTGGGAGTTTGGCAGTAGCTTTTGCACACAAAAAAAATATCAAAGTAGTACCTTTGGTAGGTGCGTCTTCTATTCTTTTGGCGTTGATGGGTTCGGGATTTAATGGGCAAAATTTTGCTTTTTTGGGTTATTTGGCAATAGAAAGGGCAAAAAGAATCAAAGAAATTCAAGAACTCGAAAAAAACTTTTTCCAAAAACGACAAACGCAGATTTTTATAGAAACTCCTTTCCGAAACAATCATCTTTTGGCGGATTTGCTTGCTAATTTAGCAGCAGATACACAGCTTTGTATTGCAAGTAATTTGACCACAGAACAAGAAATGGTCAAAACAAAAACAGTAGCCGATTGGAAAAAACAAATTCCTGAATTGCACAAACAACCTACTGTTTTTGTAGTTGGAAAAACCTTGCTCGGTTGATAGGTAATTTGCCGTTTTTTGTATCAAATCTTGTGGTATGTCAGCAATTCCCACTTTGACAATTTATTCCAATTTTACCATTTCGGGATTTGCCAACTCTTGGTAGAGTTGTGCGAAATTTTCACAGGATTTGAAGAAAAAATATAGTTCTGCTATAAAATA
>JBIKRY010000053.1:0-19478 GCA_044348925.1 Bernardetiaceae bacterium | reverse complement strand
ATTTGCTTTTTATTTTTGTAGTTAAACCCTATACGTAAGAAAAGGGGAATACGCTACAGAGAGAGGAAATTATTTTTTCTGCCGTTTCCACCAGCACGTCAAACTTGCCTAAAGAAACGACTTTTTTTAGTTTTATCACACAAAAATACGCAATAAACTAATAAAAGTAGGTTTTTAATTTACCTTTGATGTGCTAATGGAGTGGTTTCAATTCCATTGCGGGTGCGACACAAAGCAAGGCAGGGAAAAACGCCTTTTGCATTTTCGCTAAACACTTTTTTGGCAGTAAACCGAATAAGAAACTGCGTAGAGTCTGTTTGCAATTCATTTTTTTTGCCATCTGCCCAATAATATACAGTTTGGCTTTTTGCTATCTGCACAAGGGAAAGTGCGAATAGAATAATTATTAAATTTTTCATTGATAATAAGAAATTAGTTTAAGAATTTATTAAAATATTATTAGTTACACTTATTAAAAGAAATATAAGTTGCGCAAATTTCTTTTTTTGGGGGAACATTACTCTCAGCAGTAGCAATACATGGTATTGGACGAAACTCTTGGCAATCTATAAAATTAGATGTAGGGTCTAATTTGAAAAAGACTTTCTTGGTAATTAAATCTTGATTAATAGCAACATCTTTAAGCATCTGCCCATTAGCAATCCAGATGGTATTTGTCCATTTTTTGTAATCAGCTGATTCTGGATAAGGGCTTTCAGAAGGGTCTCCAATATTGGCATTTAATACTTTAACCCATATTCCTCTTGTACAACCAGTTATCCATACTATTTCCCCTTCATAGCACTTGTTGGGGTCTATAGCTTCTGGTTTTTCTGGTTCTACAGGTTTTGGAGTTACTACCACGCTTTGTGGTGCAGGGCTGCTTTTTTCGCAGCTTAGGGCAAAAGTGCTTAGTAAAGCTACGATTGCGAGATTTTTTAAGATTTTCATTTGTAGAAAATTTAAAGAGTGAATAAATGGTACTTGTGTTATAAAAACGTGCAAAACTACTAAAATAAGACTATTAAACAACATAGAATATGTTAAGATTATATAAACAATATTTGTATGATTGTTTTGCAGTTGTACCCTATACGTAAGAAAAGAGGAATACGCTACAGAGAGGGGAAAATATTTTTGTAGGTTTTTATTTGGGTAATTGGATAAGAACAAGTAAGGATTTGTTTCGGGGGTAATTTTTAGTAAGTTTTCTAAATTAAACTAATTTATTTAGCACGCCAACAAAACTTGTGGGTAATTGATAGCTTTTAGTAGGTAGTTTTTATGTGAATTTGTTTTGCAAATTCACATAAAAACTACTAAAAATTGTCAAAATATGTACTGTCCTTGTTATAGAAATTACTACTATTTCTCCAAATTTTATTCTTTTATTTCTTCGGTGCTACCTTTTACCACTTCAATATCTTCTATCAACACTTTCCAACCTGTTTTTTCGGAGGCATCTGGGCTTAGTCGCAAGCTAATTTTTTTGCTTACTCTATCTCCATAAATTAATTTCCCTTCTTTATTGGTTTTCCTAAATTCTTGATATACTGTTGCAATAGCCTGATAACTACCATCAATTTGCACTTGCATAGTTTCCAATTCTGTGGGTTGATACCAACTTACCGAAATTTTGTAGGCATTGCCAATGCCATATAATTTTCGGAAATATTTTTTCACTTTTTTGCGAACCACACCACGTCTGACACTCGAAATGCCTATTTCTTTTGTATTGTCCGAAAACAACAGCATTGCCGATTCTATCAAATCTACTTCGCCTTTGCCTGCTTCGTTGCTACTACTTCCCAATGCTATGCGTGCTATTTTGTCTTGCAAATTGCTTACTGTTGCCAACGAAATATCTTTTAAGGCTACTTGTGTATCTGATGTAATATTTTCTGCAAATTTATCACTTTTCTTATCAAAATTTCCACCTTTATTATTGGAACTTTTTTGTTGTGTAGCATTGGTATTATTTGGCGACACAAAATTTCCATTGTTATCATTTGGGCGTAGTCGTACTGTTTTGTCGGTGCTTGCTTGTCCTTCTGGATAACTGTTTGGTGCATTAAAATTTTGTCCTTCTGGCTCTGTATTTTTAATCATTACTTGGGTTTGTGGGTTTTGTTTTCCTGCTGATTCGCTGATAGTCAAGTATTTAGCTCGTGAAATTACAGCTTCCCAACGATTATCTTTTCTATCTTCGTGCAAAGCGTGGACAAAACCATTGGTAAAAATTGTACCATCTGTAGTCGTAATCAATTCGTGTTGTTCGTAAGGAAAATGATTAATCGCAAATATTTCCCCTTCTGCTTCCTGAAATAATTTTTTATATTTATCGGATTTTGCAGGCAAAACAAGTTTGCTAACAATTCTATCGGTGCTAATAGTATTACATAAATCTACTATCAATATACTTAATTTTGCATTTTTAGCTTTCATTTTCTTTTGTAGCAATTCATATTCGATGTAAGTATCTTGTAATTTTAGCACTTGTTTGTCTGTGTGTAGCACTTTTTGTAAATATTCTGTTCCCGAAAAATAGACAAAAAATACATCTTTTTTGCTTGGGCGAATTTGAGAAAATACGCTATCTATGGCATATCTTGTAAGTAGTTTTTCATCTATAATAAACTCTTTTTTTTCTAAGTTTGCAAAATTAGCAATCGTATCTGTTTCTAATTGTAGGCGTTGCAAGTTGTAATAATGCCCATTGTGTTTGTGTTCACTGCCGTCTGCCAACAAAACTACATACATAGTTTGTGCAAAAACAGGTTGCCACATAGAAATAATTGCAAAGAACAGAAAAGATAGATAACTATTTTTTTTAGAGTTTTGTAAATAATGTTTGCATAAAGTTAGCAGATAAAGAGGTTTTTTCATTGTCGTAAAGCTGTTTTTGGATTATTGAATGTATCAAAATTATACAAATACAAAACCAAAATAAGTAAAGTACCTAAAAAAGATGATTTTTCCTAAAAAATTGCCAAAAAAACGAAAAACAAAGTACATTTTTTAACAATATGTAGAAAAAAAGCATAACTTTGAAACAAAATTAGAAACAAATTAGAAATTCCAATTTTCAAAATACCTCGCAAATAAAACTTATTTCAAATTTATGTTAAAGACAAATTTTTCAAAAAATTTTCTCTTTGCTTTTCTTTTTTTATCTGTGCATTTGGTTTTCGGACAAAGCCCACAAACGAAAACTCCACAAGATACCGTTTCCAAAATAGGTACGGATTTGATTGATAATACAGATGATACAGACAAAGAACTCGAAGAATTGATGGGGACAAGTACCATAAAGTTAGATGGTTATACGTTACAAGATTTGCCTGATGTAATGACTATTTTCCCCGCTTTAAGCTACCTCGAAGATGCTGACGCAAAATTTACGATACAAGACCTTAGCAATCCAGCAAGTAATAATAAATTTATGCCGTATGGTACAGAATTTAGAGTTGCCAAAAAAGATATAAAATGTTATTGGTTGAAAATCACTTTGTTACGTTCTGCAACTATTAGCACAGATTGGGCTTTTATGTTTGACAAGCAAATAGATTTGGTCGAATTATATACCCAAAAAGAGGGCATTGGATTTACAAAAGTGGCACAAACAGGAGCAGAAGTAGCTTACAAAGATAGAACTTTGGCGTTGAGTGATATGTATGAAAATTACCTGCCCGTAAAAGTTTATGACAAGCCTTTACAGTGTTATATCCGTTTGGTTTGTAATCCACATATTGTTGCAAATAAAATTACTCTTTCTCCTAATATCTTGAAAATGAGTGATTTACAATCTATTAGTTTAGACAAATATTACCCACAAGGTATGTATTTTGGTGCAATGCTTTTATTAATTTTGTTGAATTTGGGAATTTTTGGGGTCTATCAAGACAAAGCCAAAATCTGGTTTATTGCAAATTTAGTAATTACGACTTGCTATCAATTAGCATTAAGAGGCTTTTTTGAAAAAATATTTGCTTTCAACATTTTTGCTTCTTTGCAACAATATTTTAGCTTTATTTTTGCTTGTCTTTCTATCATTATCTTTGCTAATTTTTCTCGAATATACCTCCGAGCAAGAGAATTTATGCCTGTTTTAGACAAATTACTTACGTTATTAATGGCAATTACTACCATTATTATGTTGGCAGGTTTGGTATTCCAATACCAATTAATGTCCACTATTATTAGTTATTTATCTCCATTTTCTATGTTCCTTACGTTGCTTATTGCATTTACAGGAATTAGACGAGAATACCAACCAGCACAATATTTGTTTATTGGGGTATTAGCTACTTTAATAGGTGCAATTTTATATGCTTTACAAAATTCTGGGAAATTAGAGCCAAGCGTATTGACCAATAATTCCTTACAAATAGGCGAAGTATTTTTAGGTTTATTAGTAACTATTGGCTTAGTTGTTCGTTTACAACGTAAGAATACAGGCGGAAAAATTTTATAAATCAAGACAAACTACAAATATTTACCCGAATATTTGTAGAATTTTGTCCTTTTTGCAATTAACTAAAAAAAATCAAAATGGCTTTTTCTTTATCTCAAATAGAAAATAATGCACCTTATTTGCTTGAACACGCAAAAGCTGCCGTAAAATCACTAAAAAAGACAAATTTAACAGGACATCATGCACGAATAGCACTTTGTTTAGATATTTCAGGCTCGATGCAAAAATTGTTTGCCTCTGGCAAAATTCAGCGTTTTGCCGAAAAAATACTAACTTTGGGTTGCTTATTAGATGGAGATGGTTCTATTGAAGTGTTTTTGTTTGGCTCGCATGCATACGATGCAGGCACCATGACCATTGGAAATGCCAGCGGATTTATAGACAAAGTACGCGAAAAATATCACTTCGAAGACGATACCAATTATTCGGAAGCAATGCGACTCATTCGCCAATTTTATTTTCCAACAGGCGAAGGTGGACACAAAAACGAGCCTATTGCTGCACAAGAACCTGTTTTGGTAATGTTTGTTACAGACGGCGACACCTTAGACAAAGAAGAAACCGAAAAACAACTTATTTCTTCGTCTTACGAGCCTATTTTTTGGCAATTTATGGCGATTGGAAAATCACACAAAGACATCAAACAACGTGGAGTTTTGGGTTGGATAATGAAAGAATTGGTAGGAGATTTTAGATTTTTGGAATATTTGGATACAATGCAAGGCAGATATGTAGATAATGCTAATTTTTTTAGCGTAACAGACCCTGAAGATGTTACAGATGACGAGTTATATGGCTTGCTAATGACCGAATATCCACAGTGGTTAAGCGAAGTAAAAACCAAAAGTTTGGTAGAATCTGTTTAATAATTGCCTACAAAATATAGCAACCTTTTATTGCTACTTTATTTTGTTAGCCCAAAACATACAAAAATACCTAATATAAGTTATGTAATAATTTGTATTATCTAACTAAACTTTATTACAAAATGCTATAAAAATAATTTTATAGCATTTTTTATGTATTTGTAGTAGGCATACTAAAAATAGGTATATTGCAAATATTTAGTAACAAATTACAAGTATAATAACCCACAAAATTACAATCACAGAAAAAACACCCTTTTATGAAACCAATTTATTTAGAAATACAGGCTTTTGGAGCTTTTGTAGATAAGCAAAGTATTGATTTTCAAAAACTTTCCCAAGACAGACTTTTCCTTATTCATGGAGCAACAGGTGCAGGCAAAACTACGATTTTTGATGCCATTTGTTTTGTTTTGTATGGCGAAACAACGAGTATGCGTACAGGCGAAGCCATGCGGTCGCAATATGCCAATGATAGCCTGAATACCGAAATAATTTTTACCTTTGAAAGCAAACAACAATATTATTACGTAAAAAGAACTTTTCGAGTAAAAAGAGGAGGCAAAACATTAGACGAAGACCAAGTTTTTGCCCAAATTGATTTTGATGGAACATATAGCAATACGCCAACCTATTTGACAGAGCCAATCAAAAAAAAATCTGAAATAGAAAAAAAAATAATTGAGATAATAGGATTTGAAGCAGCACAATTTAAGCAATTAGTAATTTTGCCACAAGGCAAATTTCAGGAACTATTGTTGTCTAATGTGGACAAAAAAAGTGAAATTCTTACACAACTTTTTAATGCCGAATTATATGATTCCATTACCGAAAATTTATTAAAGCAAAAAAAAGAAGCCAAAGAAAAACAAGATTTCCTAAAACAAGAAGAAACAATATTGCTCAAAACTGCCCAACAAGATAACATAGAAAATTTACAAAACCAATTAACAAGAGAGAAAATAAACATAGAAAACCTTGAAAATGAATTAGTTAGCGTAGAACAAATCCAAAAAACGGCACACAAAGCATATTTACAAGCCAAAGAAGAAAGTGTGCTATTTGCAAGTTATGACAAAATTTCGCAAGCAATTCGCAAACATCTGGAAACAGAAACACAGCAAAATAATTTAATAGAGCAAATAAAAATTGCAGAAAAAGCAGAAACCTTACGCCCTGTGATGGACGAAGGTAAAAGATTAAAAAATCTTTTGGAAAAACAAAAAGAAAAAATAGATAACCTAAAAAATACTTTACTAACAGACAAAAATAATTTCTTAGTTGCCAAAAATAAGGTAGAAACTCACACACAAATACAAATAGAGGTCAAAGAATTGCAAATAGTATTGAATGATTTGGAAAAATTACAACCTATTTTGCAACAAAATTCTTTATTGGCAAAAGATATAAAAGAATACAAGACACATCTTACCAACTTAGAGCAAGATTTTGCAATACTACATACAAATTTGCAAAATATAGATACCGAAATTGCAAAATTACAGACTGAAAAAGAGGAAAATAAATTAGCAGAAAAAGCAAAACAACTTTCGGGCTTAGTTATCGAAAATGATACCATTAAAAGACTTGGTGCTATTTATAAGGACGTAAAAAAATTGCGTGTCGAATTGGATAATTTGCAGAAAAATTTTAGCGAATTACAAGAAGAATCTATTGCTGAACAGCAAAAATATCTTCGTATCAAACAAAATTGGCATTTAAGTCAGGCAGCTTTTCTTTCTGAACAGTTGGTAGCTATGCAGCCTTGTGTGGTTTGTGGCTCTACTTCACACCCAAATCCTGCACAAAAAAATGCTTTGTATGTTAGCACCGAACAACACGAAAAAGCAGCCCAACATTATGAAGGAGTACAAAAAAAAGTGCAATATTTGGAAAAAGAAATTACCAAATTACAAACAAGTTTGGCAGAAAAAGAACAAAATCTGGAAGATTGGCAGGGTAAAACAGAGGCAGAAATAATAAGTTTTGCCAAAAATAAACAAGCAGCATTAAAAGACGCAAGCGAAGCAGAAAATCGTTTGGCACAAATCGAGGAAACAATGCGTAAAATAACAGAAAAACGGAAAAATTATGTACTAAAAATAGAAGAAACCAAAGAACAAATTGCCGAACAGACCAAAAAAGTTGCCATTGTCGAGGAAAAACAAAAAGACTTGCAAAGTAAAATACCACAAGAAATTACAAATTTGAGTAGTTTGACAGAACAAATTGCAAGCAAAACCAACTATTTACAAAAATTGGTACAACAAATAGACCAAGAAAATAAAGTCTATGCAACATTACAAACCCAAATAGCAGGCAAAGAAAGTGAATATCAAACCGAAACAAACTATTTTAATGAAACACACGCAGAAATTAAAAAATTGCAAGAAAACTTGCAACAAAAAATAGAACTCATTGGTTTTCAACAAATTAGCGAGGTGCAAAGTGCTATGCAAACTCCTGAAACTATTGAAAAATGGCGAAAAAATGTGCAAGAGTGGGAAAAAAATAGATTTTCTCTACAAGAACAATATAGAGAAATTAAACAAAAAGTAGAAAATTTAACAATGCCAGACACAGAGGCAAGTGAAAAAAAATGGCAAGAGGCAGAAAAACTACTTAAAATCACGAATGAAACTCTAACAAGTAGCAAAGAAAAACACAAGCACACAAAAAATATTTGCAAAAACATAGAAGACATACAACAAAAATATCAAATAGAATATGAAAAAACCAAATATCTATTTGAATTGGCAACTTTAGCAAATGGAGAAAATTCCCAAAAATTAAAATTTCAAGATTTTGTTTTACAATTATTTTTCAAAGAAGTGCTGTTATTTGCCAATCAACGTCTGCAATTACTTTCACAAGGTAGGTATGAATTAGAATTGGTGGAGGGATTGTTACGTGCTAATAAACGAGCAGGTTTAGACTTACAAGTAATAGACTATTACACAGGTGGCAAAAGATTAGTGCAACAATTATCTGGTGGCGAAACTTTTTTTACTTCTCTATCTTTAGCTTTGGGCTTGGCAGATGTGGCAGCAGCCAAAAGTGGTGGACTACATTTAGACGCTATTTTTATTGACGAAGGTTTTGGTACTCTTGACCCCGAAACTTTAGATTTGGCTATTCGTACCTTAATGGAATTAGATGGAAATTTCAGAATGGTTGGCATCATTTCTCACGTGCAAGATTTAAAAGAGAGAATTCCAACAAAATTAGAAGTAATAAAAGGCAAAAAAGGAAGTAATATTGCCATGTAAAAGATAAAAAAATAAAATTATACAAAAAAATAAAAAATAAATTCAAAAAAAATTGGAAAGTCGAAACTAAAGTCCCAAATTTGCAATGCTTAAAAGAAAACAAAAGTTTTTAATCATAGCACAGAGAGATGCCTGAGTGGTTAAAGGAGCGGTTTGCTAAACCGTCACCGGGTTAAACTGGTGCATGGGTTCGAATCCCATTCTCTCTACCAAAGTTCCTTCTAACTATAGAAGGAACTTTTTTTATGTCTTTTTCTGTAAACATTCCAAATAAAATAAAAAATAACAGATACCTATAATAACAAAATTAGTAAATCAATGACCGTATTTTATTACGAAAATCTACTTTCAACAACAGAAATTATATTGCCAGAGGACGAAGCAAAGCACTGTCTGAAAGTTTTGAGAATGAAAGTTGGAGATTTTTTACATTTGACAGATGGGAAAGGAAATATAGCTGAAGTAATTATTCGTGCAGATAATCTCAAAAAATGTATTGTAGAGGTAAAAAATATACAATATGAAGCTAAAACACATACACATAGGATTCATATTGCAATTGCACCTACCAAAAATACAGATAGAATGGAATGGTTTGTCGAGAAATGCGTAGAAATAGGCATAGATGAAATTAGTTTTTTGCAAACAGAACACAGCGAAAGAAGTTATTTTAATGGGGAACGGATGGCAAAAAAAGCCATTGCAGCAATGAAACAATCCCTAAATTTTCATTTACCAATTTTACACGAACAGATTTCTATACAAAAATTTTTTGCCAATATCGCAGCACAAAATAAAATTGCTACTTCAAATCAAGCAAAGACAGAATTATTTATAGCGTATGTAGATAAGGAAAATCCTATCAATTTATTTCAGGCAGCAAGTAAAAATTCCTCTTATTGCGTACTCATTGGACCAGAAGGAGATTTTAGTAAGGCAGAATTGGCACAAGCAATTTCTTTAGGCTTTCAATGTGTAAGTTTAGGTAACAGTCGTTTGCGAACCGAAACTGCGGGAATAGTGGCGTGTCATACCTTACAGTTGTTACAAAGCTAATTTATTTTTCTACACAATTATTTTAGATAAAAAAAATATTTTTTTTTGTCAAATAATTTTTTATATTAAAAAAAGTTTTACCTTTGCAAACATTTTTCAATTCGTACACACAAAGTTACGTTCTTTAATACCTAATAAAATGAAAGTAAAATCATCTGTTAAAAAAAGAAGTGTTGATTGCAAAATCATCAGAAGAAACGGCAAAGTGTACGTTATCAACAAGAAAAACCCTAAGTATAAACAAAGACAAGGTTAATCAGGGATTTCCTTTGATTGCGTCATTTTCGGACAACATTTAAAACTAAAAGCATTATGGCAAGGATTTCAGGCGTAGACATTCCAGATAACAAGCGAGGCGAAATAGCTTTGACTTACATTTTCGGAATTGGTCGTCCTTCTTCAAACAAAATCTTAGCAAAAGCCGGCGTAGATAAAAACAAAAAACCTTCGCAATGGACTGATGCCGATTCAAAAGCTATTCGTGATATTATCAATGGCGAATTTAAGACTGAAGGTGTACTTCGTTCTTCTATTTCTTTGAATATAAAACGATTGATGGATATCGGTTCATACAGAGGTCTTCGTCACCGCAAAGGCTTACCTGTTCGTGGACAGAGAACTAAAAACAACACACGTACTCGTAAAGGGAAACGTAAAACAGTTGCTAAGAAAAAAGGAGCCACTAAGAAGTAATCGCAAACCGATAAGTATGTACTTATGTGCCGCATAAAATTAGTAATTTACTATTTGTGGCTTTCTAAGTTTATTAAAAATAAATTTAGACTCTACAGGTAAAACTTACATTTTTTGCAACTTATAAGCAAGACTTACAAAACTGAAAAACATTTATGGCAGCAAACACAGCCGCAAAGAAAAAAGACAAATCTAAGAAAAGAATTGTCGTTGTTGAAGCAGTAGGACAAGCACATATTAGGGCTTCTTTCAACAACATTATTATCTCTATGACCAATATGGCAGGACAAGTAATTTCTTGGTCTTCCGCAGGTAAAATGGGATTTAAAGGTTCGAAAAAAAATACTCCTTACGCAGCTCAAGTAGCAGCTCAAGAATGTGCTAAAGTAGCATACGATTTGGGTTTACGTAAAGTAGAGGCATTTGTAAAAGGACCTGGTGCTGGTCGTGAGTCCGCTATGCGTACGATTCAAGCGGCAGGCATCGAAATCACTATCATTAGAGATGTAACTCCGTTACCTCACAATGGTTGCCGTCCACCGAAAAAACGTAGAGTTTAGGTATTCGTTTTACGTTGTAATTTTACTTAAAATTAGCAACAAAAACATAAAGTCATTGGAGGCTGAATCTCGCAAGAGACGCAATGACAAGTTCAATTATTCACAAAATTATCAAAATTAAAAGAAATGGCAAGATATACAGGCCCCAAATCGAAGATATCAAGAAGATTTGGCGAAGCTATTTTAGGACCTTGCAAGGCACTAAAGAAAAAAGCATATCCACCGGGTCAGCACGGTAAGGGCAAAAGAAAGAAAGAAGGCGAATATGGTAAACAATTAGCCGAAAAGCAAAAAGCAAAATATATCTATGGTGTATTAGAACGTCAATTTGCTAAAACTTTCAACGAAGCAGCACGTCGCGGTGGTGTAACAGGTACAAACTTGTTGCGTCTATTGGAGGCAAGATTAGATAATGCTGTCTATCGTTTAGGTATTGCTCCTACCCGTCGTGCAGCTCGTCAATTGGTTTCTCACAAACACATTACGGTAAACGGCGAAGTGGTAAATATCCCATCTTACAGTTTGCGTCCAGGAGATGTAGTAGCAGTTCGTGAAAAAGCAAAATCTTTGGAAAATATTACCAAATCCTTATCAGGCAAAATTAATCGTTTAGGCTGGTTAGAGTGGGATAACGCAAGTTTAACAGGCAAATTTATCAATTTCCCTGAAAGAGATGAAATTCCAGAAAACATCAAAGAACAACTAATTGTAGAGTTGTATTCTAAATAATATATTGGAAATATCACTTTTGCAAGTATTTTGCAAGGTGATATTTCTTTCTGTATTTTATTTTGTTACGAAGTTTTTATTATTTTTTCGATAGTAAATACACAAAATAAAATAAAAAAGTCCTTATTGCAGCGTCAAATCAAAAAATCAACATAGAATATGTCAATTTTAGCATTTCAAATGCCTGATAAAGTGGTGATGGAAAAAGCAGACGATTTTCACGGTCTGTTTGAGTTCAAGCCCTTAGAGAGAGGATTTGGTGTAACCATAGGCAATGCACTACGCAGAATTTTGCTATCTTCTTTGGAAGGTTATGCAGTAGTTGGTGTACGTATTCCAGGGGTTTTACACGAATTCTCGACGATTGCAGGTGTAAGAGAAGATTTAACAGAAATCATCTTAAATCTAAAGATGATACGTTTTAAACGTCTTGTTGAGGATTTACCAGATACTAAAATTACGGTGCATTTGAAAGGCAAAGAAGTATTTAAGGCAAGTGATATTGCTGATGCTACTTCTTCGTTTGCGATTCTAAATCCTGACCATATTATTTGTAATATGGATAGCACAGTTGATTTGGAAATTGAGTTGCACCTTGATAAAGGTAGAGGCTATGTACCTGCCGAAGAAAACAAACCAGAACAAGTGGTAGGCTATATTCCTATTGATGCTATTTTTACACCTATTAAAAATGTAAAATACGCAATAGAAAATACAAGGGTAGAACAAAAAACAGACTATGAGAAATTAGTTATCGAAATAGTTACAGATGGTTCTATACACCCTGAAGATGCCTTGAAAGCAGCAGCAAAAATTCTTATTCAGCACTTTATGTTATTCTCTGATGAGAAAATAACTTTAGAAACCTTAAAAACTGAAGAAGAAGAAACTGTAGATGAAGAAGTATTGCACATGCGTAAACTTCTCAAAACGCAACTTTCTGACTTGGATTTGTCTGTTCGTGCTTATAATTGTCTTAAAGCGGCTGACATCAAGACGCTTGGCGATTTGGTGCAGTTAGATATATCAGACATGATGAAGTTCCGCAATTTTGGTAAGAAATCTCTTACTGAGTTGGAACAATTAGTTTCTGATAAAGGATTAGTGTTTGGAATGGACGTAATCAAATATCGTTTAGACGAAGACTAGAAAATATTTTAACCCTATAAAGTTATACATTTTACTAGGGTTGTTAGGCAAACCTTTATAGGTTAAAAAATCTTTTAATAATGAGACACGGAAGAAAAGTAAATCACTTAGGAAGAACAAGCAAACATAGACAAGCATTATTGTCCAATATGGCTTCTTCCTTGATATTAGAAAAACGAATAATGACTACGCTTGCAAAAGCAAAATCATTGCGTCAATATGTAGAGCCTTTATTAACAAAAGCTAAAGAAGATACGACACACTCTCGTAGAACTGTATTTTCTTACTTGCAAAATAAAGAGTCTATCAAAGTTTTGTTTGACGAAATTGCACAACGTATAGCAACACGTAACGGTGGATATACACGTATCATTAAATTAGCTCCAAGAGCTGGTGATAATGCGGAGATTTGTTATATCGAATTGGTAGATTATAACGCATTTACTACTGCTGCTACAACAAGCAAAGATAGTGGTAAAACTCGTCGTGGTCGTCGTAAAAAAACTTCTGAAAATGCAGAAACTCCTGTAGTAGAAAATCCAGAAACTCCTGCAGCAGAGTAATTTTTACCAAGTATATTAAAAGAGGTTTTCCCAAAAGGATAGCCTCTTTTTTTTGTGCTTGTAACGGCTTGTAATGTCTGTTTTATAGGCTTAAGCCACCTATTTTCTGCATTTCCTCACTTTCGTCTATAATAATGCTTACATTTTGGCTCAAAATTAGTTTTGTGATAGATTTTCTCGCAAAATAAATGCTATGTTGCTAAGTTTCTTCCTTCTTTTGATTTGGCTAAATCAGAGGAAGGAAGAAATTTTTATTATCCCACAAACCTCAAATTTTCCTAATAACTTGTTACTTGGATTAACGGTAAATTTGCTACTACAAGTTGGCAAGTCTATGTTTTCAGAATTATTTATACTATATTTAACGTCAGCAATTCCCACTTTGGCAATTTTATTCCAATTTTACCATATAGACATTTATCAACTTTTGGTAGAGTTGTGCGAAATTTTCACAGGATTTTAAAAAAAAATATAGTTCTGCTATAAAATAAGGGCTTTTTTAGGGATAAAACTTTTGGACATAAAATATTAACTTGCTTTAAATCATAGAAATATCAAAAATTGACCACTGAATTGCCAAAGTGGGAATTGCTGATTTAACGTGAACTACGGATTACTTTATTGATAATCAAGAAGTTACAAGTAAAATATATAATAAATAAGTTGCGTAGCAACCGTATATTCGCCTTTAGGCGGGGCTGCCTAAGCGAATGAAATGTAAGGATAAAAACGAACTTGGTTATAAATTCACAAATTTTGAGAAATAATTACTATTTTTCTTTCAATTTACCAGACTCATTCGCCTAAAGGCGAATATACGGTATCCGTAGTTCACGTTATTTAGACTATTTTCATTGCTTTTTGTAGCCTAAATATTTTTTATTATCTTTCAATGCAAACTACAACTTATATTTTATGCAAAAAATTAAAATCTTTTTGGCTTCCTCCAATGAGTTGAAGGCTGACCGTGACCAATTTGAAATCCTTATCCGCCGAAAAAATGATGAGTGGATAGCCGAAGGCAAACCCTACCTTGACTTGCAAATTTGGGAGGAAGCCTCAGATGCGATGTCTGCTACAAGGTCGCAAGATGAATACAACAAAATTATACAAGAAGTAGATATTTTTGTGATGCTTTTTTGGACAAAAGTCGGCAAATACACTCACGAAGAATTTTCGTTGGCTAAAAAACTGTTTTTGGAAACAGGAAAACCTCGTGTGTTGGTGTATCAAAAGGCTGCAAATCCCGAAAATCAAGAACAAAGTTTGAAAGATTTTATTGCCTCCTTGCTCGCAAATGACAAGGAGTATTTTTGGGGCAACTATGAGCATTTTGATACCTTGGCTTTGAAATTTGATAAGGAATTGCGAATGTTTTATAGCAAAATACAAGCTGATGAAAAAGCTAAAATTAGAGAAAAAGCAAATCGCAGCTATAAATTAGCCAATCTTAATAAATTGTTGATGAATGGCTATAGTGATGAAGATTTAACAGCTTTTTGTCAATTTAACTTTGAAAAAGTGTTTAATAACTTTACAAACGGACAAAGTAAACAACAAAAAGTAATGGCATTGATAGATTATTGCAAAAAGTTTGTTGAAACAGATACTTTATTGGAATTGTTGCAAGCTGAAAATGAAAAGCAGTTTCAACAATATGCACCGTATTTTTAACCGTATATTCGCCTTTAGGCGAATGATAATGACATTCGCCTGAAGGCAAATATACGGATTACGACTCAAACAACCACAAAACAATGAACAACACAGACGAAACTTGGGAAACCCTCATCGACTCCATTCATAAACAAAAAGCTATTTTGTTTTTGGGACACGATATTACCCTAAATTATAAAAATTCGCAGAAAGAAGCCGACTTTTTTAGGCAACTGTACCAAAAAAACAAGGAAGAAATTATTTCTTATCACGAACAAGACGGTTTTTTGGTATTTAAAGACAGTGATGCAAGGTCAAGCAATTTGCACAAGTTACAAAAATTTTATGCCGAAGATTTTACAAATCCGCTATTAGAAAAGTTGGCTGAAATTCCTTTTCACGCCATTTTGACAACTACGCCAGATTTGACAATGAACAGTATTTTTGAGAAAAATAAATTTTTGTTTAGCAAAGGTTATCACAGGGCAAAAGTGAAAAAAGAAATTGCCGAAATGCCCAACAAAGAAAAACCTTTGTTGTATAATTTGCTCGGCTCGGCAGAAGATGATGAAAGTCTAATCACTTCGCATTATGATTTGTTTAATTTTGTGGAGTCAGTATATGCCTCGCAAACTTTGCCGACTATGCTTAGTAACTTATTGAATAAGGAAAATACTCGTCATATTATCTTTTTGGGTTTTGATTTTGGTAAATGGTATTTTCAATTATTGCTGCATTTGTTAAAAATTAAAGGAGCAGCTAATAAGAGTTTTGCGAATACAGTTGCGGAAGTAGATATGAATGTAGCAGCTTTTTTTAACACACAATTCAAAATTCATTTTGTAAACCACGACCTTGATAGTTTTGTGAATACGCTGCACGAAAAATTTGCAAAAGAATTTCCTTTGCGTCAGCCTGTAGCAGATGCACACAAACAAAACCGCAAGTATCTGAAAAATAATATTGTCAAATTATTGAGTAAGGCTTTTAATCCGACTGATTTTGAAACTTTTTGTTTGTGTAATTTTGAAAAAGTACATGAGGAATTTACACCCGAACAAGGGCAGTCGAAACGTATTAATATGTTATTAGATTATGTAGAAAGGCACGCAGCCTATGAAACTTTGTTGGCAGGTGCAGAAGAAGAAAACCCTGTGCAATTCAAAAATTTTGCACCGTATTTTGAATAACAAATCTTTTATACGTTGGCAACGGTGCTTTTGCACCTTGACAATCGTATAAAAAGTACGTTAAAAGTACGATTGTCAAGGTGCGAAAAGCACCATTGCCAACGTATAAAAACACAATTTCTATAATTAATGAACAACAACTTTCGATATGTAGGTGTGGCACCGTTTACGACTGCACAACAACAAATTTTCTTTGGGCGTGAGCAAGATAGCCAAAAACTTGCCCAACTCGTTACGGCACATCAACAAGTTTTGTTGTATTCTAAGTCGGGAATGGGCAAAAGTTCTTTGATTAATGCGGGCGTATTGCCACAATTGCCCAAAGAATGGCAAATTATTTTTATACGGTTTGGGGCTTATCAAGAAAATGATAATTTTACGTTGCTTGATAAATTTCTCGACAAACTTTTGGCGACTTTGCCCGCCAGCAAAACCACATATTTAGACCAGATAATTGAGAACGAAAAATCTTTGTGGTACACCCTGAAAAGTAGGCAAACGGAAAGTCAAAAAGACGCAAAAGCTACCGAAAAAGGAATAAGTTTGACAAAAGAAGCAGAAACTTTATTGATTTTTGACCAATTTGAGGAACTTTTCACCTATCCCGAAGAACAAATTTTTACGTTCAAAAAACAAATGGCGGATTTGTTGTATAGCACTGTGCCACAACATTTTAGGAAGGTTTTGCAGATAAAGCAAAAGAAAACGCCTGATTTGCTAACCGAAAATGAACTCAAACAACTGCACCAACCTCTGCGGGTGAAGGTGCTGATGGGAATTAGAGAAGACCGTTATAGTTTGCTGAACCAACTGACTGACTATTTGCCTAATTTGATGCAAACAAGGTATGCTTTGACTGCCTTAGACAAGGAACAGGCACAAGAAGCCATAGAAAAACCTGCACAAATGGTTGGGGAGTTTGCAAGCCAAAAGTTTAGTTATGAAAAAGAGGCAATGCAAAAAATATTGGATTATTTGACTGCCAATAACACGCAAGCCATAGAAACTACGCAACTGCAAATATTGTGTCATAATTTGGAGAAGAAGAATTTGTCCACTATCGGCATTGCTAATATTCCCGAATTTGAAGACATCTTTTTGCAGTTTTATAACGACACAATAGCCAAAATTGCACCCGAAAACCAAGACAAAGCCCGAAAATTTGTGGAAAATGAATTGGTGAAAAAAGGGCAACGGGTATCGGTATCAGATTTGACTTGTTTGGATAGTGTAGATGCAAACACCTTAGCCACCTTAGTAGCCGAACACTTGCTGCGACCAGAATATAACACCAGCACCCAACGAAACAACTATGAACTAAGCCACGATACACTTTTGGCTCCTGTGTTGCGGGCAAAAGAACTGCGAGAAACAGCAGAACAAAAACAAGCCGAAGAACAACGCAAAGAAGCTGAAAGATTGGCTGCACTTGCCAAAGCGGAAGCAGAACGGATAGAAAACGAAAAGACGAAACGACAAGTCCGTATTTTATCTGTGGCTTTTGTGATAGCTGTTTTGGCGGTGATTGGGGCTATTTATTTTGGCTATAAAACACAAGCAGCCTATGCTGAATTAGCTAATGCAACTACTTCGTTAGAATATATCAAGACAAAAGCTATTAATGATAGAAAGCAAGATAGTTTAAAAACATTGGCATATGAAAGCGGATCGAAGCTTAGTTTTCAGATACGAAAAGCTGATAGTTTGGAACGAAGAATAAAGAACTATTTTATGCCTATGCAAAATCACATTGCACAATTAAATGATGTTAAACAGGATTTAGATGAAACAAATCACAGGTTTAGCCAATTTTTGACGTTCAGTAGTCGTTTACAACCTGCCGAACAAAATTTATTGCAAGGTTTGAATGATAGGTATAACGAAATAGAAAAACAATTGGAGTTATTAACTAAATAGTTTTTTGTTTTTTTAACCTCGGCAGTGGCTGCAAGCCCTGCCGATGGTTTGTTTTTGGTTTGTATTTATTTCATAGACTTTCTAAGTTCTTGTAGTTGTGCAAGAGTTAAGCCTGTATCTTCTGCAATTTCTGAAATTGGTAAATTACGATTTAATAATTTTTTCGCAATTTCTATATTTCGTTCATCTACTGCGATTTTTAGTGCCTCATCTACCGCAGTTTTTACTACGTTTTTCATATCCAAATAATATAACAAACTCCGTTCATAAATGCTGCGTTGTTCATAAGTCATTGCTGCAAGTTCGGTGGTATGAAATGCTTTTTGAAAAATAGGTTCATTCAAAATGGCAGGAATCTGGTCAAAATTACCTAAGTTTTTAAGAAAATAACACCATTTATCAAAATGATTAACTAATTCTGTTTCTTTTTTCTGCCGTTGTCAGTGTCCTCACCTAGGGTATGTACACATCTTTTGTTATTTTTCTAAGTAATTTGAGTAAAACTACATCTAATATTTTATAAATTTATTATCTATTTTAATTAGCTTTTATTCTTGTTTAGTATTGTTGATAAGAATTTTTAGCATAAAAATATTATTAAATTTGTAAATAAAATACTAAAACACAGACTAAAATTACTCAAAAATTCTTAAAAAGATGTGTACATACCATAGGTGTCCTCACTGACAACTCCACCAGCACATCAAAGGTGCATTGAAAACTACTTTTGTTAGTTTATTTCGTATTTTTGTGTGATAAAACTAAAAAAAGTAGTTTCTTTGGGTAAGTTTGATGTACTGGTGGGGTTGTTTCAATTTCATTGCAGGTTTAACACAAACAACGTAGAAAATATTACGCAGCTTCCAACTCAAATTCGGCAAAATAAAATGCAGGATAATAAACAGGGCTTATTTCACTATTAAAAAGTAGAAAAGCCGAAATATTTAGCGGTTTTACAAATTGAGGTTTATAACCTTTGAAAATTATATTCTCTCTTAATTCCATTAATAGCCTACCAAGTGCATTTTTGCCAACTAAATTTCCATTTTCATCAGGCATAGCACCCCAAACAGCATCTTTACTAACAAGCCTGTGCGTAGCTGGGAACTACGCACTACTATTACGCAAATTATATCATCTAATAACGAATTATTTTTTGTACCATTATATTGTTTCCCTCCACAATTCGCAAAAAATATGTGCCATTGGGTAACGTATCTAAGATTTTCTGCAAATCTTTTTCTATCATTGCTACATAAGCATTTGTTTGATAAAATTCTTTTCCTGCTATATCTGTAAGATAAAAATTAACCACTGTATTTTTGTCTAAATCTGTTTGTATAGCAATGGTATTGC
>JBIKRY010000296.1:0-5759 GCA_044348925.1 Bernardetiaceae bacterium | reverse complement strand
CTTTGCTTGGCGACCGTATTCGTATGAATAGCATCGATAATCCTCGTGTGTATATGCGTAGTTTGGCTACTCGTCAGTCAAATTTGGCGTTGAGCAAGTACGTACAAGAAAGTATTGATATTTGCAAGGCAGCAGGTTTTGACTTGATTATAGTCGAAACTTCGGGCATTGGGCAGTCAGACACTGAAATTGTGGAACATTCAGACGTTTCTCTTTATGTGATGACTTCGGAATATGGGGCAGCTACGCAACTCGAAAAAATTGATATGTTGGATTTTGCGGATATGATTGCGATTAATAAATTTGACAAAAAAGGTAGCCTCGATGCTTTGCGTGATGTCAAAAAACAGTACAAACGCAACCATAATTTGTGGGAAACTCCCGATGACAAACTTCCGATTTATGGTACGATTGCCAGCCAATTTAATGACACAGGTACAAATCTTTTGTATGTGAGATTAATGGAAAAGTTGGTCGAAAAAACCAATTTGACTAATTTATTACCTACAAACTTCAAAAATATTATTGGAGAGAAAACTTTAGAGAATTACAATCCCGAAACTGCAACTGCATCTTATGTTATTCCGCCAAGTCGTGTGCGTTATTTATCAGAAATTGCCGAAAATGCTGAAAAATACGACAGATTTGTAGCCAAACAGTGCGACATTGCCCGCAAAATGTATCAATTAAACGGTGTCATTGCACAATTAAGAGCAGATATTGGTAAAACATCTGTGAAAGTCGAAGTAATTGCAACTTCACAAAAAACTCTTACAGAAGTAGAAAATTCGCAAACTGTTAAGGCTATTCAATACATTCAAGGAGAACCTGATTATCTAAAAGAGTTAATAGAAAGATATAACAACCTTGAAAAGCAACTTGACGCAGATTGCAAACAGCAATTACAGACTTGGGAAGCAACCGTAAAACTCTACAAAGCCGACAAATATCAGTTTCAAGTGCGTGATAAAATCATAGAGCAAGACCTTTACACAATTTCGTTGGCACACAACCGTATTCCAAAAATTTCTTTGCCAAAATATCAAGATTGGGGAGATATTTTACAATGGATTATGACCGAAAACACCCCAGGTTTTTATCCTTATACTGCGGGAGTTTTTCCATTAAAACGTGAGGGCGAAGACCCTGCACGTATGTTTGCAGGCGAAGGAGGACCCGAAAGAACTAACAAAAGATTTCATTATGTGTCAAATGGTTTGCCCGCAAAACGTCTTTCAACAGCTTTTGATAGCGTAACTCTTTATGGCGAAAATCCAGATTACAGACCAGATATTTATGGAAAAATTGGCAATTCAGGGGTAAGTATTGCAACAGTTGATGATGCTAAAAAATTGTATTCGGGTTTTGATTTGTGCAATCCAAATACCTCAGTATCAATGACTATCAATGGTCCTGCACCTATGTTATTGGCGTTTTTTATGAATGCAGCCATTGACCAACAATGCGAAATGTATATCAAAGAAAACGGTTTGGAGGCAGAAGTAAATTCCAAAATTGACAAAATTTATAAAAAGTTAGGTATTCCAAAACCACAATACAACAAAATTTTACCTATTGGTAATGACGGTTTGGGTTTAAAATTATTAGGCGTAAGTGGCGACCAAGTTTTGCCAAAAGAAGTGTATGAAAAAATCAAAGCAAAGGCTTTATCTTCGGTTAGAGGTACGGTGCAAGCGGATATTTTGAAAGAAGACCAAGCACAAAATACCTGTATTTTTAGTACAGAATTTGCCTTGCGAATGATGGGAGATGTGCAGCAATATTTTATTACAGAGAAAGTTCGTAATTTTTATTCGGTGTCTATTTCGGGTTATCACATTGCAGAAGCAGGTGCAAATCCGATTTCGCAACTTGCATTTACCTTGTCAAATGGATTTACTTTTGTCGAATATTATTTGAGTAGAGGAATGAATATTGACGATTTTGCACCAAATTTTTCGTTCTTTTTCTCCAATGGTATGGATCCAGAATATGCAGTAATGGGCAGAGTGGCACGCAGAATTTGGGCAAAAGCCATAAAATATAAGTACAAAGGCAATGAAAGAAGTCAAAAATTGAAGTATCATATTCAGACTTCGGGCAGAAGTTTACACGCACAAGAAATTGCTTTTAATGACATTCGCACCACTTTACAGGCTTTGTATGCCATTTATGACAACTGTAATTCCTTACATACCAACGCATACGATGAGGCAATTACGACACCAACCGAAGAAAGTGTAAGACGTGCCTTAGCTATTCAGTTGATTATCAACAATGAATTAGGATTGGCAAGAAATGAAAATCCCATTCAAGGTGCTTTCATTATCGAGGAATTGACAGATTTGGTTGAGGAGGCTGTGATGAAAGAGTTTCGCAGTATTTCTGAACGTGGTGGGGTTTTGGGTGCAATGGAAAGAATGTATCAACGCAGCAAAGTTCAGGAGGAAAGTATGTATTATGAAATGCAAAAACACGATGGCAGTTTGCCTCTAATTGGTGTCAATACCTTTCTTGACCCAAAAGGCAGTCCAACGGTTATTCCACAGGAGGTTATCCGCAGCACAAAAGAGGAAAAAGATTTTGCGATTTCGTCTTTAAATGCTTTCCATAAACGCAATGAAAGTGCTGCAAAAATTGCCCTTGCCAACTTACAAAAAGTAGCTATTGCCAACGGAAATTTGTTTGAAAGTCTAATGGAAGCTGCAAAGGTGTGTAGTTTGGGGCAGATGTCGGAGGCTTTGTATGAGGTGGGTGGGCAGTATAGACGGAATATGTAAATTGTAATTGTAAACTTTCCAAGTCTTGAAGACTTGGAAAGTATGGTTTTTATAATCTTTCCAAGTCTCAAAGACTTGGAAAGTATGTTGTTTTATTATAGTTTTATATCATACTCATTATCAAAAATATCTATGGATTATTACGAACCTCTGCAACCCGAATGTATTTATCATATTTATAACAGAGGAAATAACAAAGAAAATATTTTCTACCAACAAGAAAATTATAGTTATTTTTTAAAGAAATTATCTGAATATGTAACAGACTATATAGATATTTATGCTTATTGTTTGTTACCTAATCATTTTCATCTTTTGGCAAGAGTGAAGAAAGAAGAAGATGTAATAGCTGCTTATCAAAAAAATACACTTTCCAAGTCTCAAAGACTTGGAAAGTATGAGCCTTTGCCTGCACACGAAATAGTAAGTGAGCAGTTCAGACTTTTCTTTATGTCTTACTCAAAGGCTATCAATAAACAAGAAAAAAGAGAAGGTAGTTTGTTTAGAAAAAACTTTAAACGTATTCGTATTGCAAGTGATTTGTATTTTACTCGTATGGTTTGGTATATTCACAATAACCCTGTAAAACATAGAATTTGTAAAGATTTTACAAGCTATCGTTGGAGTTCTTATCAACGTATATTGCTTACACAAGAAAGTAAGTTGGACAAGAAAAGTGTTTTAGAATGGTTTGGTGGCGTAGAATGGTTTAAAGAATTTCATTTGGGAAATCAAAATTTAGAGGATATGACAGATTTTTTGATTGAAGATTAGCAAGAAAAATATACTTACCAAGTCTTAAAGACTTGGTAAGTATTACTTCAAAACCATACTTTCCAAGTTTTAACCCGCAGTGGAACTGTTGGAAAGACTAAAAAATTATACTTTCCAAGTTTTAACTCGCAGTGGAACTGTTGGAAAGACTAAAAAATTATACTTTCCAAGTCTCAAAGACTTGGAAAGTATTTTGCTTTTTATTTCTCTTTTTGCAACACCGCCACCGTATTTCGTAAATCTGTAATGGTGGTTTCTAAGAGGGAGATTTTTTCGTCTTTATGGTTGAGTTGCAAACGAAGTTTCTCTATTTCTGTTGTTAATTCCTTATCTCCATAATTATAAATATTTCCCATAACCAAACCTATATGCCCATTTTGGTCTTGCCTTGTGCTAATTGTAATATTATCAGGCAAAAACTCTTGTATTGGAACTTCCAAAGTTTTTGAGAAAGCCATTACTTGTTCATAGTTGGCAAAAGTTTCGCTTCTTTCTAATCTTTGATAGGCGGAAATAGACATATTTAACAGTTCCGCCATTTCAGCTTGGTTAATTTTTCTTTCTTCTCTTATTGCAAGCAGTTTGTTACCAACTTTTAGTTTCATAATCGAAAATAGGTTTTAAATAGACGTAAATGTGGTTTTAAATTTGGTAAAATTATGTATTATTTTGTGAATACAAATATAATAAGCACAAATTTATTTTGAGTGGTACAATATACTCAATTTGAGTATTGAATAAGCCTTACAAATCTTGTTGCTTTGTTTATAGATTTTATCACTTTTAACACAAAATTTTATGAAAAAAATGTTTAAAAAATTTCACATTATAGGGCTATTACTTGCCCTTATTTTTGTTAATGCAAGCTGCTCGAAAGATGATGTAGCTGCTGCTATTGTTGCAGACCCTGCTGATGCTTGGGTAGGAACTTGGCAGGGCGATATTAGTTATCGTGATAATCAAGTAGGGTATACAGCTAAAACTAATACGTCCCTTACTTTCACTAAAAAAGCTGCGGAAGTTATTATTTTGTCTTCTTCTTCAACAGCCCCAGAAATTGTAGTAGTAGGTAATGGTTTTAATTATAATGGAATTTCTTATCGAATGTTAAATGATAAAAAATCGTTTAGCTTGTCTGGCAGCGGTAATAGTTCTCGTTATTCCAATTATAGTGGGGTTCTTTATAAAAAATAAAATCATTCGTTTAGTTTTGGTTGCCTAATTTTTTCTGCTATTTGAGCCACTTACTCATAGCTTAACGAAGTTGTAAATCATATTTGCAACTTCGTTTTGTTTTTTACAGCTTTTACCATTTCGTCTTTAAATGCTTTCCACAAACGCAATTAAGATGCAGTATTTTTTTACTTTCCAAAAGTCATTTTCTTTTTGGAAAGTTTTAAGCTCTACTTACGAATTTCCCTTTCATTTCCAGCAAACTTTCTATTGTAGCAAGCATTTTTTCTTTGTCTATTGGTTGTTGTTGAATTTGGTTGTTGAGAACAAGCAAAATCGTATGTAATAAATCTGTGTAGAAATCGGGCAATAAAACAAGTTGTTCTAAAATAGCTCTGCGAAGTTTTATCTGTTCCTGCATAGCCAAATAAGCCACTTTTTCTGTTTCTAATTCACTTTCCCAAAGTTCTGCTGCTCCTTTTTCTGTATAAAAAACACCTTTTTCGGTAGTTGTCATAGCTTTATATTTTTAAAAGTGATACCTAATTTTTGTAAAATAGTTTTGGGAACTTCCTCAAAATAGCGTTGATTAGCTACTTCTTTTGTAATTTCATCTTTAAAATATGCTTTTTTGATTGTTTCTTTTTCATATTTCAAAACCTGAAAAAACTGCGGTTCATTCCAGCCATCTTGTGGCTTTGTTATCACATAAACCTCTGAATTAGTAACAGCCCTCATTTCTTCTAAGTTCCAAGTATGTGCAAACTCAATATCTGTAACACTCAAAAACCCATTTTTAGGGTGATTATGCGTAAAATAGGTATTTTTCAACAAAGCCAATTCTGTTTCTGTAAAACTAATAAAACTTAGTTCACCTTCCTTTGTCAAAACTAAATTCTTATGGCTATCAAATACAAAGCAAATTTCCAGCAATTCCCACTTTGAGATATGTAACTCATTGATTATCAATGCTTATTTATTCATTATTTTTCCCATTTTAGGTAATTCATTGATTATCAACAAATTACTAAA
>JBIKRY010000052.1:0-19628 GCA_044348925.1 Bernardetiaceae bacterium | reverse complement strand
TCTTGAGTAGTTGCAAATCAGAATCAAAACAAGAAAGTAACGAAAGTAAAACCGACTCAAGCACTGTAGCAAATGTGGTAAATGTGTATTCGCACCGTCATTACGAAACAGACCAACAACTGTATGAGGAATTTACCAAACAAACAGGCATTAAAGTAAATGTGGTAAAAGCTAAAGCTGACCAATTACTAAAACGTCTTGAAGACGAAGGAGCAAGTTCGCCAGCTGATTTATTGATTACAGTAGATGCAGGAAGTTTGGCACGTATCAAAAACAAAGGTTTGTTTCAAGCAGCAGAATCTGCGGTATTAACCCAACTAATTCCTGCGTATTTGCGAGATAACGAAAATTTTTGGTTTGGCTTAACGCAACGTGCAAGGGTAATTGCATACAACAAAGAAAAATTAAAAGCTACGCAATTTTCTACTTATGAAGATTTGACAGCAGCAAAATGGAAAGGCAAAATTTTGGTACGTGCTTCGGATAATATTTATAACCAATCTTTGTTAGCCTCTTTTATTCACCACAACGGAGCAGAAAAAGCAAAAAAATGGGCTGAAGGAATTGTAAAAAATATGGCAAGAGAGCCAAAAGGCGGCGATAAAGACCAAATTTTGGCTTTAGCAGCAGGTGAAGGAGACATTGCTATCGTAAATACCTACTACATTGGACAGATGATGACTTCCAAAGATGAAGCAGAAAAACAAGCAGTAAGCAAAGTTGCCGTATTTTTCCCAAATCAAAATACGTTTGGAACACATACTAATATTAGTGGTGCAGGAGTTTGTAAATATGCACCAAATAAGGCAAATGCTATCAAATTATTAGAATTTTTGGTAAGTGATGCCTCCCAAAAACTCTATGCAGAATCTAACCAAGAATATCCTATTCGTGGAGCTATTGCTTTTTCTAAAGAGTTAGAATCTTTTGGAAAATTTAAGGCAGATACTATAGATTTGACTCTGTTGGGAAAATATAATACAGATGCAGTCAAAATCTTTGATGAAGTAAAATGGAAATAATTTGAAAAACTACTCACTATTCTACAAGTTGTATCTTTACCAAAAGCCTATAACTTGTAGAATATGCTAAAAATCATAATCTAAGCCCAAAATATTCCGCAGTTCGGTTAGTAAAGGGAATTTATCTGCCAATTTTCTAAATTTATCTTGATTGGTAAAAAATTTCTTTGGCAGTTCGTCATGAATAATGGCTTTTGTAATCTGTAATTGTAGGTTATTATTTTGTAATTTGTTGCGTAAATAGTGCAAAATACCATCTTTTACTTCTTTTATCACAGGCTCTTCGATAACCAAACTAAACAAAGGTAATTCAATTATATCATTTTTAAACACAATAGGATATGCCAACATACTTACCGAAGCTCTAATTTTTCCTTCTTCTTTGAGTTGTTCGGCATATAGTTGCCAATATTTTAGCAATTCTTCTTCTTTTACTACTTTATTTACTGCTATCACATACTCTTTTTTGCTTTCGGCTACTTCAGCTATTGGATTTGCAGCTTGTGGTTCTGGACTTAGCGAAATTTTTGGTGTATTTTTTAAGCCACTATTGGTATCTTTTACTATTGCTGTTGTAATTGGTGTAACTGCTTGATTAACAACTTGTTGGCTTAATTGCTGATTAGATTTTTTTTTTAACTCTTCCATCATGGCAGGCAAATCTAAAGCATTTCGCAAATGTGTCAATTTCATAAGCATTATTTCTACGTGCAATTTAGATTGTTTGCTATTTTTATAGTTCAAATCTGTTTGATTCGCAATATTTACTGCGGATAGTAGAAAAGATACAGAGGCTTTTTGTCCTTGTTCGGCATATTTTTTTTGCACATTTTCGGATACATCAAGCAAACTAATGGTAGCTATATCTTTGCAAACCAATAAGTTACGAAAATGCTCGGTCAATCCAACCACAAAATTATGTCCATCAAATCCATTACGGATAATTTCATCAAAAATCAACAAAGCCTGCGATAAATTTTCGCTAAGAAAAGCATCTGTAATTTTAAAATAATAGTCGTAATCGAGAATATGTAAATTTTCAATCGTCTTTTTGTAGGAAACTTCTTTTCCCGAAAACGTAACAATCAAATCAAACATCGACAAAGCATCACGCAAACCGCCATCTGCTTTTTGTGCAATAAGTCTTAGTGCATCTATTTCGGCATTAATTCCTTCTTTTTTGGCTATTTCTCCCAAATGGTTTGCCATATCTGCAATTTTGATGCGGTTAAAATCAAAAATTTGGCAACGCGAAAGAATTGTTGGTAATATTTTATGTTTCTCGGTAGTTGCTAAAATAAAAATTGCATACGTAGGTGGCTCTTCTAATGTTTTCAAAAAAGCATTAAAAGCTGCCGTAGATAACATGTGTACCTCGTCTATAATATATACTTTTCGTTTTCCCATTTGTGGTGGGATACGTACTTGTTCTATCAAATTTCTAATATCATCTACAGAATTATTGGAAGCTGCATCTAATTCATGGATATTAAAAGAGGCATTTCGTTTGAAAGCCACACAAGAATCACAAACATCACAAGCCTCGCCATCAGGTAGTAATTGTTGGCAGTTGATTGTTTTTGCCAAAATCCTCGCACAAGTAGTTTTGCCAACACCACGAGGGCCACAAAACAAAAATGCCTGTGCCAAATGATTACTCAAAATAGCATTTTTAAGCGTAGTTGTTACATGTCCCTGCCCTACAACCGTATCAAAGGTTGCGGGTCTATACTTACGTGCCGAAACGACAAAATTTTCCATATTTTTGCCTACTTATTTTTTATTACAAATTGCTTTGTAAATTGTTATGCAAGTTACTAAATTTTTCTCTAAAATATATTTTCTCTAAAAATTTATTCCATAAAAAAAGCCTACAAAATATTGCTATTTTGTAGGCTTTCATAAATACTTTACAAATATACTAATTATTTAGCTAATTTGAATTCAACACGGCGATTTAAAGCTCTGTTGTTTTTGTCAGGTTTTCCGTCCATCAAGTTTGGTACAGTAGGTTGTGTTTCACCAAAACCTTGTGCAGTCAAACGTGCAGCATTAATACCTTTAGAAATTAAGTATTCTTTTGCAGCAGCAGCACGGCGGTCAGACAAGCCTTGATTGTATTCATCTTTTCCTACGTCATCTGTGTGTGCAAAAATATTGATTTTATGGTTTGGATAATCTTGCATAAATTTCAATACTTGGTTCAATACTTCGATAGAACGAGGTAATAAAGATGCAGTCAATTCTTTTTTATCCATTGTACGAGGACGTGCAGTAGCAAAGTTGATATTGTCAAAAGTTACCATAATTGTTTTGTTAATCATCACAAAACGGTTGATAGTATCTCCGTCCATTTTGTTTGTCAAATCAATTACTTCTGTTTTTTCGTCATAATCTGTAGCATTTGCTTTTGCAGTATAAGTAGTGCCACCTGTTAATAACATAGTGAAAACACCTTTATCTTTTTTCGCAAAATCTTTTACCAAACCTTTTTCATTGTCGTTTTTCATATCAAGCGTTGCATCTACCAATTCTTTTGTAGTGCCATCTATAACAGAAATCATTGCAATTACGCCTTTTTTCTGCAATAAGATTAATTTTTCGCAAGAAGTCCACATATTGAATGCCGATAAATCTGCAATATATGTATATACTTTGTAATCTGGGTGTTCGATAGTAACTTTGTATTTGTTAGTTTCTGTGAATACAGAACCAAATCTTCCGCCTTGAGCTACGTCATTTTTCACGTTGTATTTCATTGGACGAGTAAGATTTTCTATTTGCACTTTTACCTCTACAGGTTTGCGTGTGATAGAATCTAATACAGTTCCTTTGTAAAAACAAGTTTTCTTAGGACGTAATCCTTCAGGAATTGGCAAAGTAAAGATTTCGTGTGATGCTCCATAGTGTGCCGAGAAAAATCCTAACACGTGTGGTTCATCACCTTGAGGAGCTATACTCATTGGACCATCTTCCAAAATTGTATAACCTGTATTTTTTACGTATGGAGCTTCGTCCATTGGTTTTGGCTCAGCCCAAGAACCACCTTCTTTCATTTCCGATACGTAAATATTCCAATCGTATGTTCTTTCAGGAGAACCACCACCTCTCAAAGATGAGAAATAAAGAGTTTGTCCATCAGGTCCAATGTGTGGATATTTTTCGCCACCTTGATTAATTGGTGCTGGTAATTCTTCTGCTGTTCCCCAACTGCCGTCATCTTGCAATTTAGATACCATCAATTTGTAGGTAGATGGTTTTCCTTTTGGCTCTTTTTTGGCTGGAGTTCCTTCTGCACCTGTCGAAGCTGTTGCAGTTTCGCCACTTGCAGATTTACGCATAAAGTATAGACGTTGTCCATCAGGGGATATAGAAGGGAAACCTTCATAATCTCCCGTATTTACTGCACCTTTAACAGGCATTGGTTCTGACCAAGTTTCTCCATTTTTGGTAGAATAGTAAATGTCTTCTGCTTGACTACCTGCTATTTTGGCAAAATAGTACAAAGTTTTCCCATCATAGGCATACATAGGACCTCCAATAATGTCGCCTTTTGCAGCTTTAGCATTAATGGTTTCCAAAGGTTTTGGCGTTGTCCACCATCCATTAGAATCTTTTTTAGATTCCCATAAACGGTAATAGCCTTCAAATTTTTTGCCATTACGATTGGACTGATAAATTAAACTTTTACCATCTGGACTAATTGTTGGTGCAAATTCATCATCAAGCAATTCATTAATTATATTCGGCAGACGTTGACGCTGTGGTTGTACGTCCATTTTGTACAACCTTGAGCTCATTTCAACTTCTTTCTTTTGTGCAGTTGCGTCGTATGTATTTAACAACAATGATGCACCAAGAAACGCTAAGCCGACATAGTTCCCTCTTTGTTTCATAGGTTTAAGTATTAGAATTAAGCGTAAATTTAGGTTATTATTTTCAAATTAAAGCCAAAAATAGTTTTTTTAATCAAAAAACAGTAATTTTTTGCTATGAATTTTGCAAAAAAGTATTTTTTATTTAAAAAACTTACTTATAGCTGTATTTATTTCTTTGTTTTGCTGGTATTTTTACAAAAATACAAAAAAATTAATAGTAAATTACTTAAACGCAAAAATAAGGTAATAAATGAGATATTGTAAAATGATTATAAAAATTATTTTTTTTAGGCTAATTTATTTGCTAAGTTGCCTAAAAAAATCACTACAAAAATTTTACCATTACTTATTTTTTCTGCGATGTAATTCTTTTTGTACTAAGGCAAATTCTCTGCTTGTTTGTCCTGCAATAGAAGTATTTTCGGAGGCACGTCTAAATAAGTAGGGCATTACCATTTTTACGGGACCATAAGGCACATACTTTGCTACATTGTATCCTGCTTTTGCCAAATTATAGGAGATATTATCACTCATACCAAATAATTGTGCAAAATAAAAATTTGGGTGGTTGTTTGGAATATTGTTTTTTGCCATCAATTCTGCCAAAAAATAAGAACTTTTTTCGTTGTGTGTACCTGCACATAAAGCCACTACGCTTTTATTTTCTACACAAAATACCAATGCTGCATCAAAATCTTTGTCTGTACTTGCTTTATTGGGTTGAATTGGGTCTAAATAATTCATTTCGCTGGCTCGTTTTCTTTCTTTTTCCATATATGCTCCTCGCACTACTTTTGCCCCCAAAAAATAGCCTTTTTCTTTGGCTTGTTTTACTGCATTGGTCAATTTGCCTAATCTGTCATGGGTGTACATTTGGTAAGTGTTATAAATAATGGCACTATCTTTATTAAATTTTTCCATCATTTCATAACATAATGCGTCTATAGCATCTTGTATCCACGTTTCTTCCCCATCAAAAAATAGGCGTATTTTATGTGTAAAAGCTGCTTTACTTATTTTTTCTACTCTGTCATGGACTCTTTGGTATGCTTGACGTTCTTCGGCACTAATTGCTACTTTTTCGCCTCGCAATTCTGCGGTAATTTTTGCCAACAAAGGTGTAGAAGCCAAACCTGTAACTTTAAATACACTGAAAGGAATGGTTTGTCTATTTTTTGCAGCTTTTTCTATAGTTGCAATGGTTTCTTCGGTGGTGCTATCAAACCATTTTTCATTTTTGATACCTTCTACCGAATAATCTAAAATAGTTCCAATATTAAATTTTGCTAATTGTTTTACAGTTGCATCACATTCTTCAATGGTTTCACCTCCGCAGAATTGTTTGAAAAGTGTATGTTTTACTACACCTTTGATAGGTAAACCAATATTAAAAGCCGATTGTATCATACTTGTTCCAAAAGAAACCAACCAATTTGCATTCATCGAGGCAAAAAGTAAATAAGTTTGATAGAGTTCGGCATTATTTTTTGAAGAAAATGCAATGGCAGTGTCTTCAAAAGAAAGTGTTAGTTTGGGGTTATTTTCGGTGTTCATACTTGTTTTTTTTTATAATAAACAAATTTAACAAAAACTATAAAATATTTCAAAAAAATTTGTTATTTAGGCTCGAAAACAAAAAATAATTATGATACAGTTTCTCTGTGCAAGCTATTTTAAACTAACTGGTTGGAAAATAGAGGGGGTAATTCCCGAAAATATTAAGCAATGTGTAGTAATTGCAGTACCACATACATCTAATTATGATTTTCCGCTAACTATAGGATTTTTTAGTTTGATGAAAAAACCTATTCGTTATCTAGGCAAAAAAGAACTTTTTAGTTTTCCACTTGGAATTATTATGCGTGCAACAGGTGGAATTGCAGTAGATAGAAGCAAAAAGAATAATTTGGTCGAATATATGGTTTCTTTATTCCAAGAATATGAAGAATTGGCTTTGGTAATTCCGCCTGAAGGTACTCGAAGTAAAGTAGAAGAATGGAAATCTGGGTTCTATCATGTGGCAGTACAAGCCAAATTGCCAATAGCTTTGGGATATTTGGATTATGAAAGAAAAGTAGGTGGTGTTTTAGATATGTTTTATCCGACAGGAAATTTGAAAGAAGATTTGCCTAAAATTAAAGCATATTATACCAATATCAAGGGCAAACATACAGATAAATTTTAAAAATTAGGTAATTACAATACTTTCCACATTTCAAAAACGTAGAAAGTATTGTAATTACTTAAAACAAAGATAATGTTCTATCAATTTTCTGTTTTATCTTGCATCTCTGGCATTAGGTGTGGTTTCTATTTTGAAACCAACCACCAAAATATCATCTATCTGGTGTGCATTTGCCACTTTCATCCAATCTGTGATGGTTTGTTGCAAAATTGTATTTTGCACTTCCATTTCTAATTTGTGGTTGATATGCAATAATTCTCGCAAATTTTTTCGCATAAATTTACGGTTATCACTACCTCCAAATTGGTCTTCAAAACCATCAGACATCATATAAAACCACATAGTGCCTTCTAATGGAATATTATAAACCGAAAATATATTACTCTCATCAGCTTTTGATAATCCTGTCGAGCCACCAATAGATTTTTTGTCGCCTTTGAGTTCTATAATTTCATTATTTTTTACATACATCAATGGGTTTTTTGCACCCGAAAAACTTAACTCGTTTGCGTGCCAATCTACCACACACAAAGCCATATCCATACCATCTTTATTTTTGCTTTGGTCTTGTCGCAATACTTTACGAACCCCTAAATTGAGGGCAGACAAAATTTCATTTGGCTCTACAATTCCACGCATCAAAATAATTTCATTCATCAAATTACTTCCAATCATACTCATCAAAGCCCCAGGTACGCCATGTCCCGTACAATCTACAGAGGCTACAATGGTGTAGGTAGAAAGCACTTGTGAGCCTGTAGGCACTTCATAATTTTCGCTATCGTATGCCACAAAACTCTGAATTTCTCTTGCATCATGAGCAAATTGAATACTACGGGCATCTAAATCTATGTCATTTTGCTTGGTTTGTTTTTCTGCCCTATGTTTTTTAACCTCCCCAAACCAATAAAAATCTCCCGAAACAATATCACGTGGAAGAATCAAAACAAATAATTCGTCAAAAGATTTCTTCATCTCCAATACATTTGGCAATAAAGCATTTTGAATACGTTGCGAATAATTTAAACTTGATTTTATATCATCATTTTTCTTTTCTATTTCGGCACGTCTTATTTCCAATTCTTGATTTTTAGCTGCCATTTCGTCATTTAGCACTTTTAAATCTTTGGATTGGTGAATAATTTCCTCTTTTTGATATTCTAACTCGCCATTTTTGAGCATAATTTCGGCTGTTCTTTCTTGTACAATTTGTTCTAATCGTACTTTTTCTTTTTGTAATCTTTTGGTGTAAACTCGTAAAATTAGCCACAAACCAATAGCCCCAAAAAATACATAGCCAAAATATGCCCATCTGGTACGATACCAAGGGGGATAAATTCGGAAAGAATAACTTGCTATTTTACTTTCTACACCATAAATATTGCGTGCTTTTACCAAAAAAGTATAAGTTCCTTCAGACAAATTAGTGTATTCTTTGGTATTGTCCAAATGCCATGCACTCCAATTTTTGTCAAAATTTTCTAAAAAATAGCTATATACAGTTTGATTTTCGTCTGTATAATAAGGTGCTGCAAAATAAAAAGTAATAGCATTGGAACTGTAAGGAAATGAGGCTTGAAAATTTTTAGGCTGTTCAGTAACCGCAGTTGCTATGCTGTCCACATCATCTAATTGAGAATATGTACCTCCAAAAACAACCGAATCCTCATCAATTACTACTTTTCTAATAAGTGCGTGATAAATTGTATTGTAATAATTTGGAATTTCAGTGTTGTATCTAAACAAGCCATTAGAACCACCTATCCAAACAATTCCATTATCTTCAGGATATACTTCTTGAATAGACATTTGTGGCAACCGTTTGAAAGATTCCAAATCATCAGAAAAAGAACCATCTTTTTGCTTGCGTAATACGCCTATAGCTTCTTTTTTGGAAGAATTAAGTGTCAAAGACATCCAAATATTCCCTGTCGAGTCATTTGCCAAATGGGTAACTGTTCCCATGTTGAGATATTTGTCGAGCAGTGAATTTTGTTCAAATTTGCCTACGGCTTCGTTAAAGTGGTATAGTTTTTTGTTTTTGGTAAAAAATAATTTGCCATGTAAAGTAAATACATCACTTTCTATGGTATTAAATCCTCGGTCTTCGCCAATATAAATAATTTCTTGTGCGGTAAATTTTTCTGTTTTTGCAGGATTTATGACACATAAACCTCTGAAAGGAATATTAATAATAATATTGCCATCATCATCTTCCGAAATATTGCGAATTTCGCCTTCTACTTCTTTGATAATGCCACGAAACACAACCGTATTACCCACCAATTCCAAAGCAGCCAAACTATTATTAAAACCCGCATATATTTTTTGTGGGTTATATTTGGAATGATACAATTTTAAACCGTGACTTCCCCCAAATAATAATTTAGATTTATTGCCTTCTACTTCATAAATTCCTGCTGCATTTCCTATCAAAAGTTTGCTTTTATAGGCTTTGTTTGGAGGTGTTGCAATAGATAATAAGTCCCAAGTTTGTCCTTTGATACCTTCTACTTGTTCGAATCGGTTGTTATAGAGATAAAATGCACCTTGCGAAGTGCTTACATACAGTTGTTTATTGTGTCTAATGATGGAATATACAGTGCCTCGCAGTCCATGCGATTCATTCCATTGTTCCCAAGGAGATTCTATTTCTACATTTGAAATACCATCTTCGAGTCCCATCCACAAGTTATTTTGCTTGTCATTATAGAGATAAAACACCGATTCACTTTGCAAAAATGCTTGTTTATTGATAAGTTGTTCTACTTGTCCTGCTGCATTCAAAACCACTGCACCACCTGTAGTAGTTGCTAATACAAAGTTCCCATTCCGCAATTTTATGCCATGATAAAGTTGATTATCGATAATAAATTGTTCAACAGGAGTCGAAAACTTTTGTAAATCACCATTTTCAGGATTCCAGATAAACAAACCTATATTGCGTGTACCAAGCAATAATCGTTGAGAATCATAAGGCAGAATGGTATAAATTCTTTCTTCAGCAAACACATCACCACCTTGAGCCATAACAAGTTCATTGCCTTGCATTTCCATTAAGCCAACGCCATTTTCTCGGATATACAACTTATTACGTACCCAAAAACTAAAATGGAAACCATTTGGTTTTTTTGGAAACCACATAGTAAATTTTCCATCTTTATATCTTGCAAGCCATTTGTAAGACTGAAAATATACCCCGTCTTGTGTAGCATATACTTTCCAAATATCTTCAAAATTACGCACTGCTACCGAAGTATCTAATTTGTTTAGTAGAGATACAAATTCTAATTTTCCCGTTTTGGAAGGTTCCAAATAACCCAAATCGCCAATAGCTCCTACATAAATACGACCATTGCTACCTACATCAAGGCTACGCACATCACGATTTACACGAATAATATTCCAAGTTACCCCATCATATTCCAAAACTCCTTCTTTATTGGCAAAATATAATACTCCGCGATGGTCTTGCGTAATTCCCCAGTTTTGTAAATGTGCTTTAAATTCTGTGGCATGATAGTTTCGAGAAAAAGGACTACCTATTTCTTGAGCAAGGGGACTAAAATAAGATACAATTCCCAGCAAAATAAGCATTGTTTGCAGTAACAAACGAGAGAATTTTGTAGGCACTAAAATAAACTTATATATATTCAAGTTGCAAAATAGCATAACGAGTCTAAGAAAACTAATTTTATACAAAGTAAAACAAATTTCTTTCCAAAAATAATTATTTGCATTTTTTTTCATAATAGCTTAAATTTTAACGTAGTTTGCAAAAAAAATATACTTTATTTTGTGCTATAAACTGTATTTTAATACACAATATCGTATTTAGCTAATCTGATAACTAAACACCATATTTGTTTCTTGTTTTTAAAATTCTCAATTTTACTATGTTATTTTCAATTTCGGCTTCTGATATAGGTAAAAAATTTGGTACAGAATGGATATTTCGAGGCTTTAGCCATAATTTTGCACCCAACCAAGTATATGTTTTTGTAGGTAATAATGGCAGTGGAAAATCTACATTGCTAAAAACTTTGTCGGGTATGCTCTCGCCAACACAGGGCAAAGTTGTATATACCAAAGGAAAAAGATTGTTGCCTGTAGAATATTGGTTTAGGAATATTGGATATGCTGCTCCCTATATGGAATTGGTGGAAGAATTTTCTTTGCTTGAAAGTATTGAATTTCACGCCCAATTCAAAAAATTACTTATTCCAAACCAACAAATCGTAGAAGAATTAGCCTTTTCAAAAACAGCTACCCAAAAACCTCTCAAGTTTTTTTCTTCAGGAATGAAACAAAAACTAAAATTAGCATTGGCTTTATACACAGACTCCAAAGTATTATGTTTGGACGAGCCTACTGCAAATTTTGACAAGCATAATTTATTGTGGTATCAAGAACAAGTCCATAAATATAAAACAAATAGAATTGTGTTTTTAGCCTCTAATTTGGTGGAAGAATATGAATTTTTGGAATCTACAATTATTGAAATGGCTCATTATAAAGGAATAAAATAATGAAAAAATAGAAATTTTACCATAAAAAAGTGCGTAGTTTTGCTACGCACAAAAAATTAATCTTTTTTATTTTGTTTTTTCTCTTGTTTTGCTGCTCTTTTTTCTTTGAGAGTTTTGGTAGGCTCTTTTGCCTTTTCTTTCACTGCATTCTTTCCCTTTGCCATGGTAGTATAGATTATTGGTGGATTACTATAGTAAATCTACATAAAAAATATAAAAAATCAAACTTATTGTATTATTTTTTTGATGTAATTACATGAATTTATGGTAGCATACTATTTTCAACTACTTGATAATGTGCTATTTAGATTTTTGTTTGTGATACATCTCTGAGGTTTTTTGCATGAAAATATAGAAATACTTGTACTGTTATTTTTAAAATTTTAAAACTTAATTTTGATACAAAAAACCTAAAGCAAAAAAGTCTTTTACTTTTGTTTTACAAAAGTAAAAGACTTTTTTATTGATGAGAAATACAATTAACCTACCAAATCTTTCTTAGAAAGTTTACGGTCTTTCATAATTTCTTTAATACTTTCGTATTCTTCTGCTACTGCCACTTTAAGTTCTTGGAAACGGCGTTGTCCTGTACCTGCTGGGATTAAGTGTCCAACAATTACATTTTCTTTTAAGCCCGCCAATCCATCAACTTTACCTCTAATAGCTGCCTCACTCAAAACTTTGGTAGTTTCTTGGAAAGATGCTGCCGAAATAAAGCTTTTTGTTCCTAAAGATGCTTGGGTAATACCTTGCAAAGTAGGTTGAGAAACTGCAGTTTGTGCATCACGAACTTTCACAGGTTTTTTATCTTGGCGTTTCAACGAAGAGTTTTCATCTCTTAATTGACTTACGCTAACAATCATACCTGGTTTCATTTTATGTGAATCTCCTGACTCCATTACGATTTTTTTGTCCATAATGGCATCATTTGCTTCTCTAAACGTAAATTTATCTACAGATTGTCCCATCAAAAACATGGTATCACCTGGGTCTACGATTTCTACTTTTTGCATCATCTGACGAACAATTACCTCAATGTGTTTATCGTTGATTTTTACACCTTGTAAACGGTAAACGTCTTGAATTTCTTGCACCAAATATTCTTGTACTGCTGTAGGTCCTTTGATAAAAAGAATATCAGAAGGCGTAGTAGCACCATCAGACAACGGCATACCAGCTTTCACAAAATCACTATCTTGTACCAATATCAATTTGGACAATGGCACCATATATTTTTTGATAACTCCCTCTTTTGATTCGACAATAATCTCACGATTACCACGTTTTACATCTCCGTATTTTACAAAACCATCTATTTCTGTTACAACTGCAGGATTTGAAGGGTTACGAGCCTCAAACAATTCTGTTACACGAGGCAAACCACCTGTAATATCTTTTGTTTTTGACAAAGCACGTGGTATTTTTACCAAAACCTGCCCTGCTTTTACACGTTGCCCACTATCTACTGCTAAGTGAGCCCCTACAGGTACGTTACTTGCTTGTCTTTCGCCTGCATCTCCCAAGATGATTAAGCCTGGGTTTTTCTTACGGTCTTTAGAATCTATAATAACTTTTTCGGTATAACCTGTTTGTTCGTCCATTTCTTGACGATAGGTAATGCCCTCTTCGATGGCATCATATTCAACAATACCATCATGTTGTGCAAGAATTACCGAGTTATATGGGTCCCAAAAACAAATCTCTTTGCCTTTTTCTACCAAATCACCATCTTTTACTTTCAAGAAAGCACCATAAGGTACTTCGTGTGTAATCAAAACAGCTTTTGTATCTGGGTGCAATAGACGTACCATAGCAGTACGTGCCATCACTACTTCCATTGGTGAACCGTCAAACGAGGTAGTAACTACGGTTTTTAAATCTTCAAACTCTACTTTCCCTGCAAATTTTGCTTTTATAGCTGAGTTTGTCGAAATATTACCAGCCACACCACCTGCGTGGAATGTACGTAAAGTTAATTGAGTACCTGGCTCTCCAATAGATTGTGCTGCAATAACACCTGCTGCTTCGCCAATATGTACCATTTTGCCTGAAGGCAAACTTCTACCATAACATTTTCCACAAACTCCTTGACGAGTTTCGCAAGTCAAAACCGAACGGATTTCTACTTGTTCTATGTCTGCTTTGTCGATAAGTTCTGTTATTTCTTCAGTAATCTCTTCGCCTGAAGCTATAATTAGTTCATTGGTAATTGGGTGATAAATATCATGTACTGATGTTCTGCCCAAAATACGTTCTGATAATTTTTCAATAATTTCCTCCTCTTGTTTTAAGGCTTCCACCGTTAAACCACGCAAAGTACCACAATCTGTTTCTGTAATAACTACATCTTGAGCAACATCTACCAAACGACGAGTTAAATAACCTGCGTCGGCTGTTTTCAAGGCAGTATCTGCCAAACCTTTTCTTGCACCGTGTGTAGAAATAAAGTATTCCAATACGTCTAAGCCTTCTTTGAAGTTAGATAAAATTGGGTTTTCAATAATTTCATTGCCTGTACCTTGCAAGTTTTTCTGTGGTTTTGCCATCAAGCCCCTCATTCCACCTAATTGACGAATTTGCTCTCTTGAACCCCTTGCTCCAGAGTGCATCATCATATAAATAGAGTTAAAACCTTGATTATCCGCCTCCAACTGTGTCATCAATACAGTCATCAAACTTGTATTTACTCGTGACCAAATATCAATTACTTGGTTATATCTTTCATTGTTGGTAATTAAGCCCATATCATAGTTGCCTGATACTACTGCAACTTCTGCTTTTGCTGCTTCTACTAAGGCTTGTTTTTCTGCTGGAATCTTAATATCTGACAAACCAATAGACAAACCTCCTTTAAAGGCGGTTTGGAATCCTAAAGATTTGATGTCATCTAAAAATGCTGCTGCTTTTGCCATTCCACCAATTTTGAACACATAACCAATGATTAACTGTAGTTTTTTCTTGGTCAATTCTTCATTCAAAAATCCAACTTCTTTAGGCATTACTTGGTTAAACAATACACGACCTGCTACAGTTTCCAATAGCATCGTTTTTAATTTGCCACCATCTACTAAAGGCTTGGTCATATCACCATTTACGTGACGCAATGGTACACGAACTTTAATCCAAGCATTTTTATCTAATTTGCCTTCGTTGATAGCTATAATTACTTCCTCTGGGGAATAAAAAGTCATGCCATCTCCCTTTACTGGATGGGTTGGGGTAGATTTACGACCTTTAGAAAGGTAATATAATCCCAAAACCATGTCTTGTGAAGGTACTGTAACAGGAGAACCATTTGCAGGGTTCAAAATATTATGTGATGCCAACATTAATAAAGATGCTTCCAAGATAGCTTCGTGTCCTAAAGGCACGTGAACCGCCATCTGGTCACCGTCAAAATCGGCATTGAAAGCTGTACAAACTAATGGGTGTAATTGAATAGCTTTTCCTTCTATTAATCTCGGCTGAAATGCTTGAATACCCAAACGGTGAAGTGTTGGGGCACGGTTTAGCAATACAGGGTGTCCTTTCAATACATTTTCCAAAATATCCCAAACTACAGCAGATTTTTTATCTACAATTTTTTTGGCAGATTTTACCGTTTTTACAATACCTCTTTCTATTAATTTGCGAATAATAAATGGTTTGAACAATTCGGCAGCCATATCTTTTGGTAAGCCACACTCGTGCAATTTGAGTTCTGGTCCTACGACAATTACAGACCTACCCGAATAATCGACACGTTTACCTAATAAGTTTTGGCGGAAACGTCCTTGTTTCCCTTTCAACATATCCGACAAAGATTTTAAAGCTCTATTTCCATCAGAACGTACAGCATTTACTTTGCGAGAATTATCAAATAACGAATCTACAGCTTCTTGCAACATACGTTTTTCGTTACGTAAAATTACTTCAGGAGCTTTAATATCTATCAACCTTTTTAAACGGTTGTTACGAATAATTACCCTACGATATAAATCATTCAAATCGGAGGTAGCAAAACGTCCACCATCTAAAGGCACTAATGGGCGTAATTCGGGAGGAATTACAGGCACCATTTTAATTATCATCCACTCTGGTTTGTTTTCAATTCTACCATACGAACTGCGGAATGCCTCTACTACTTTTAGACGTTTTAGGGCTTCTGCTTTGCGTTGTTGGGAAGAATCTGTGGCTGCCATGTGGCGAAGTTCATAAGACAAATCGTCTAAATGGACTCTGCTCAACAACATTTCAAGAGCTTCGGCACCCATTTTTGCAATAAATTTATTAGGGTCGTTGTCTTCTAATTGTTGATTATCACGTGGAAGTTTGTCTAAGATATCTAAATATTCGTCTTCGGTAAGAAAATCCAAACGGCTTACACCATCAGAACCTTTTACACCTGGTTGAATAACTACATACCTTTCATAATAAATAATTTGGTCTAACTTTTTGGTAGGTAAACCCAACAAATAACCTATTTTGTTTGGCAAAGAACGGAAATACCAAATATGAGCCACAGGAATAATGAGTTGAATATGCCCCATTCGTTCTCTGCGTACTTTCTTTTCGGTAACTTCCACACCACAACGGTCACAAACAATACCTTTGTAACGTATCCGTTTGTACTTACCGCAATGACATTCCCAATCTTTTACAGGTCCGAATATTCTTTCGCAGAATAATCCGCCCATTTCGGGTTTATAGGTACGGTAATTAATGGTTTCGGGTTGCGTAACTTCGCCATTAGAACTTTCCAAAATGGATTCTGGGGAAGCCAAGCTAATGGTGATTTTCGTAAAATCGTTGTTGATTTTCTTATTCTTTTTGAAAGCCATTAGATTTTGTCTATTTATAGTTTTGAACTTGCAAAGTTACATAATATTAAATAACTTACTAATAAAATGTTTTTTTTTTATTTTTTTTCTATATATTATTTTTGACAGAAAGGCATAGTAAAAAAAAAAATCTAATATTATGAGAGATAAAAAGATGAAATATTTTGTTGTGGTAATGAATACACATTATTACAGAATGTAAGATACGCTTTAGGTTTCAAATATTTGAAAATCAAGTATTTAAAAATCTAATAAGACACAATAAATGTATATTCGCCTTCAGCGAATTACTTGATAATCAACTCATTCGCCTAAAGGCGAATATACGTTATCCGTAGTTCACGTTAATTAAACACAAAGTCGCTAAGTTCATAAAAAAAATACTTGAAAAATTATTTTCAAGTATTTTTTTACAATAACCTATTTTGTGTAGCAACTATTTTTAGATGCTTATCAATTCTTTAGAGGCTTCGCTGGCAATTTCTTCCTTTTTAGTGGCTTTTTTTACTGCTTTTGTAGCTTGCATTTGCTTATGTTTTTTGCTTACAGTTAAATCTCTAATTTTTTTCAATACTACAGTAGCACCAATTACTAAGGTAATTAATAAAATAGATAAATAGGTATTGCCCAGATTTTGCAAAAGTAATACAAGTATAATAATACAAGTATTAAAAATTACTAATATTAATGTTGCAACTAAATGTGAAACATTACAATCTATTAACAAATGGTGAATATGGTTTCTATCGGCAGAAAATGGAGATTTACCTTGTGCAATGCGTATCGTAAATACCCGTAATGTATCGTATAAAGGAATAACCAAAATGGCTACACTTGTAGCAACTGCTGCCTTGATGCTAATGATACGATAGACTGCTGTAGGGTGTAATTCGATGAATTTAATAGCTAAAACAGACATCAGAAAACCCAAAAGTAAAGAGCCTGTATCTCCCATAAATACTTTGGCGGGGGTAATATTGTAGTATAAAAAACCTACTAAGGCTCCTGTTATGGTAAAGGCTATTAAGGTAAATTGGTAATAACCCATGAGATAAAATAAAATTCCAAAAGATAAGGAGGTGGTGCAACCTATCATTCCTAACAAGCCATTGATGCCGTCTATGAGGTTAAATGAATTGGTAATTACAATAATGGTCATTAAAGAAACTATGTAACCTAACCACAATGGAATTTCGTGAAATCCTAATAAACCGTGTAAACTTGTAAGGTGAATTTTGCCAAAATGGATAATTAAGGCAGAGGCTAATATTTGGGCTAAAAACTTTTTTCCTGACGAAACGCCAATAATATCATCTTTAAAACCAATTGCCAAAATAATTAATATAGAGCATAGCAGATAATTCCACTCTTTCATCACCGCAGTATCCATGAAAAATAGGGCAGTAAACAAAAAACCTATTGCAACCACCAACCCACCAAGACGAGGTATTTTGTGGACATGAACTTTTCTTTCGTCTGGTTCATCAAAGAGATGCTTTACTTTTGCAATATTGATAATGTGTGGTGTAAGAGCTAATACGATTCCCGCAGCCATTACGAAAGATAAAGATAGGTATAGCATAGTTTTAATTATCTTTAACAAATTACGTATAAATTTGTAATTGGTTTAACATTTTTTTACAAAGTTACCAAACTTATATGCAATATGTGTGCGAATATATTATTTTTGAGCTAACAGATTGTTAATGATTTGTAAATACAAAAAAATAGGTCTAAAATATATGCAAAAATGGTAATTTTTTATTTAATAATCAAAAATATACTTGTATTCTGCTAATTCTTCTGCTTTTTTCCAATAGTTTTTGGCTATATTATCTTGTTTATTAATTTTTGCTATTTTACTTAGTCCTATGTAGGCGTATGCTTGGTAATGATTGCCTGCAATGCCAAAAGTAGTAGCTAATTGGATAGCATTTTGGTAATATTTTTGTGCCAATATATAATTTTTATTCTTTTTTTCTTCGAGAATCCCTGCCCAAACTTGGCTAATCATGACCGTAAAAGGCTCAACAGAAGATTCTTTTAGCAAACTTTGTAGGTGTGTGTTGGCAAGGTCATATTGTTTGGTAAGCAGTAAAGTTTCTACATAACGACACAAATAATATCTATTTTTTGGGAATTTATTGCTCAATTCTTTGGCATATTCTACAGATTTAAACGGATTTTTTTCATACGTCAAATAAATATGTGTCAAGAAAAATAATGCTTGTGTTTGCGAAATAACACAATGTTTACCTGCAAAAACCAACTGTTCTAGACCGAGTTTTTTATCTCCAGCTTGAAATATCCACGAAACTATTTTATAAAATGGTTTTACTTCAGGGTATTTTTCTCGATAGTAGTTATAAAGACCAGACGAAAAATAAAATTCGTTAAATTTGTCTTGCAATTCCATTCCTGTTTTCACATTGCCATAAATATGTCTTGCCTCACTTAATGCTTTGGAACTTTCGCCTATTTTTGCATAATGTTGCATCATAAGGCTACGGGCTGTCATCTCAAAAAAAATAGCTTCTGGGTTTTTTGCATCTATTTTGAGCATAGCTTGGGCAAGTTCTTCGGCTTTTAACAATAATTTTTGCATTTCGGCAACTTTAGGACTGCTGGCAACCAAAGGCAGATTTCGCCAATAAATCAGCATCCCTTTCATTAATATAGGGGCAGGGTGTTTGGGCAACAAAATCATAGCTTGATTAAAAAGAATTTCTGCACCATCAAAATCATAGTTATACATTTTTTGTGTGCCTTGTTTCATTATTTGAAATACTGCGGTATTTTCCAATAAATTATTTTGGGCATTGCTACTATAACTTATACATAGAAAAAAGAAAATGGCAAAAATAAATTTTAACACAGACATATAATAATGTAATGAAATAAGAACAAGAAATAGAAAAATAGTATATAATTTAATGTGTTAAATTTACTAAAATTAGTGTATTTTATGTAATTTTACCATAGATTATTAAACTAACGTGAACTACGGATTACTTTATTGATAATCAACAAGTTACAAGTAAAATATATAATAAATAAGTTGCGTAGTAACCGTATATTCGCCTTTAGGCGAATGAAATGTAAGGATTAAAACGAACTTGGTTATAAATTCACAAATTTTGAGAAATAATTACTATTTTTCTTTCAATTTAGCCGACTCATTCGCCTAAAGGCGA
>JBIKRY010000051.1:0-19771 GCA_044348925.1 Bernardetiaceae bacterium | reverse complement strand
GGGCATTTTCTTCGACTGCCTCCTCATAATCACGTAAAGCCTCCTCATAAGCACGCCACTGTTGCTGATTTTCTTCGTTTTTTGGCAATTTACCTTGATATTTTTGCAACAATTCTTGATATTCTTTCAAGGCTTTTTGGTATTTTTCAAATTTCTTTTTATATCCCTTCGTGTTGCGAAGACTATCCAAAGATTTATTATTTTGTTGGAATGGTGCAAAATTATGACGTTGTATTTGTATATTTTTGCGAATTTTTGTAGCATCTATTGTTTTTGCTACTTTTCCATCTACCATAATGCGTATTTGCCCGTTTTCATTCTCTACATTAACGGTTTTTGCATTTTTTGTAAGAGAATCTAAATCTATTTTTTTGCCATTGATGACAATATTTTTCCCATTTTTATCGTCAAAAATATGCACAGATGCATTTGAATTTTCTCTATGATTTGGCTCTATAAATTCAAATTCAAATTCTTCTGCGTCCATAAAATTAGGCGGCATAGGCGGAATAGGCGGAATAGGTGGCATTGGTGGCATTGGTGGAATAGGCGGAGTTTCCAAATCTACATCACCTTGCAAATCTATGATTTTTAGTCTTGTGTTAGACGAAATAGTATCTATTTTGCCATTTTCATCTACCGTAATTAGTATTTTCTTCTTTCTTTTGGTAGTATCCGACAAATCTGTATCCCAAGTTTGCGTATCAAAATCTATGACAGAAGGCAAATTTTCCTGCACATTTTTTACCATTTCAAATGCTTTATTGGTTAGCAAACCTGCGTTTGCGGTCAAAGAAACCAACATAGCAGCCAAAATAATGGTGCTTGCCGCAAATCTTTCTGCTAACACATTATTCTCATTTTTGTTAGTAAAAAGACGTTTGATACGAGATAACAAAGAACCTTTTTTGCCATGAAAAGCCAATGCAGTTTGTGTGTAGGTATATTGCATATCCATTTCGTTCATACGTGCTAAAGTGCGAGAGTATATCATCGAATCTCCCAAAATAGATACTGCCATATCATCACAACAGTTTTCACGTTCTTCTCGAATAATTCCCGAAATCCACCAAACAACAGGGTGAAAGAAAAATAAAATTTCGGTAGTAGTTTGAAAAATATTTACTAAATAATCATTTCTGCGAATATGTGCAATTTCGTGAGCCAAAATACTTTCTACTTCTTGCATCGTCAAACCTGCTTGCAAACTAATTGGCATCAGAATAATAGGTTTTAAAATGCCGATGGCAGTAGGTACGTGTACCAAATCAGATAACAACACTTTGACAGATTTGCGTAAACGCAATTTATGGCGTATTTCATTGGCTAAATTTTGCCAATTTTCGGGAGCTACTTGTATTTTTTGCGTTTTTAGACGTTGAATATACAACAAACTACCCAAAAATTTAATAGAAAATAACAAGACACCAAGCAACCAAATACTCACGATATAAGGCAAATTTATTTGCATAAATAGCGAAATATTTGCAAGATAAGCATTTCCAAAAGCAACTTCTGCATTTGGAGTTTGGTAGATAGCAGTTGGAATTTCTTCGGCAAGTGGTGCTATGTTTTGCGTATATTCATAATTTGGTGCAGTTTCATATACCATAAAAAAGGTAAATAACGAAATTTGCAACATAGCCACCAAAGCCGTAACCGAAACTACATAACGGTTATTGGAGGCATTGTTTTTGAGGGCAGAAAGCACGACAGCCAATAAAACGGCTACTAATGCACCTTGCCAAACCGAATGAATTAATGTCCAACCAAGTGCTTCTAAAAAAGCAGGGCTAAACAAATTTGCGAAAATATTTTGCAATGTTATCATCTTTTTTCCTTATTTTTTAGAATTGTGTGGATTGTTGGTATCATTTTTTGTATTATTTGCTTCCATTTCATCTAAGAAACGGCGAATTTCACTAATTTCTTCAGCATTAGATTTTTTACCTCCTAAAGCTTGCATAACCAAATTCATTGCAGAACCCCTAAAAACATTATCTACAAAACGGTCAAGTAATTGTTTTTTGGTAGCACTTTCCGCTAAAATAGCAGAATAAATATGTGTTTTGGATTCGTCATTGCGACTAATAAACCCTTTTTCGTGCATCATCTGCATAAATTTTAGGGTAGTTGTGTAACCGATTTCTGTCCCTTTGCGTTTGCTTAGTTCCTCGTTTACTGTTCTTACGGTACTTGCACCAAGTTCCCACAATACTTGTAGGATTTCCAATTCGGACTCGGTAGGTTTTAGGTTGTTTTTCATAGAAAATTGTGTATAAATGTTATTTGCTTGTAATCTGATGATTACCTTGCAAAGTTGTACGATTATTTTCGTATATCCAAATATTATCTACGATATTTTTCGTAAATAAATGTTAAATTTTGCAAAATAGGGGAGAGACAAAAATAATTTTCTTTTACTTGTGTGTCTGCTTGTTTATATGTCTGTTTATAGGTATTGTATGTATAAAATTTTGGTGCAAAATTCCTGTATATCCTACCTAACTTATATTATTTTACAGCATAGTTTATTTGCAAGTATAAATTTTGAAAAAACTATCTTATTTATTTGTAAGCATATCAAATTTTTAACTAATATTGGAAAAACTGTATAAAAACTTCTATGCAACGAAATCAACTATTCTTTAAAATCTTATTTCTCCTCTTTTTTTGGGTTTTTTCACCCTATTTATTTGCACAAAATGAGGCAAAAACTATATTTTATATTCAATTAGGGCTTTTGCGTTATCCTGATACTTTACAATTTAGTTCTTTAAGGGAATTAGGCAAATTGTATGAAGAAAAAGCTGACGGGGATAAAACTCGTATTCTGTTGGGTAAATATCCCGATAGAAATACCGCAACCGAAAAGCTAAAATTAGCTACTGCAAAAGGTTTTTCAGGACTTTTTTTGGTGCAAAGACAAGATATTTTGGCAAGTGCGGGCAGAGATGAAAATGACTCGCCAATGACAAATCTCTATGCAGTGCAATTAGGGGCTTTTAGTAATCAAATTCCAGATACTAAAGGCATAGAAAAATTTGGCAAAATATTGTCGGTCAAAGAAGGAAAATTTACCAAATTAAGAATTGGCTATTTTAGCAAAAAAGAAGATGCTTTAGCTATTCTCAATCGGGTGCGTGGCTATGGTTTTGCAAAAGCCAACTTGTTTTCTTTGGCAAAACCACCCGCAAATGGCATCAATGATTTTTTGCCACAAACAGAGGCATTGGCATTTCAATCGGCAAGTTTTTATAAAAGAATGCAAGGCAAAATAAATGGCACACAATTAGTAGTAGTGCATTTGTACTACACAGAATCATCTTTTTCGGGTTATTACACAGACCCAAACACCGCAGAAAGAAAAAAATTTACCTATCATGGCGTAAATTTGAATGACAAATCGCAAGAAAAACAAAAAGATGTTTATATTACCAGATATGGCGGAGATAGTTTTGGGCTAAGTTTTGGAATCAAAGAAAAGGGTGCAAGTAAAGAAACTATTTTTTCTTTGACCGAACAATATCAACAAGGAGCAGCACATTTTGATGTGGTAACTGTGTATCGCAAAAAAATAAAAAAACTTGCCAACGGAGAAATTGGTGCTGATGTGTTTGTAGAATATCCAATTATGTCGGATTATGCCGATAAAAATGTGCAGAAAAAATTTAATGCTTTATCTTTGCAATTTTCGGAAACCAAAACAGAACACACCATTAATGACAAAATAGAACACCAACTCTTGGCAGACTTAAACCAAATTAACAAATATTTTCCAAAATATAATTGGATTTCGGAAACGTATGAAAATAAAATTATTGAAAATTCTAATTATTTGCTTAGTGTACGTTATCAAGTAGAAAATATTTTGGCTTCCCCAAAAATTAGCATTAAACACAAAACTTTTAATCTAAAAACAGGAAAAGAAATTGCTTTAACCGATTTATTGACTAATAATTACCAAGCAGAACTCAAAAAAATTGTGGAGGCAAAATTGAAAAGTAAAATTACCAAAGCAAAAATAACCAATAATGAATTAATAGAAATAAGCAACAAAATGTTAGCAAATTTCTATGTTACCTCTTATGGAGTGGTATTTTTTTATGACCATAATAGCACCGAACACCAAAATACAGTCGAAATTTCTGTACCTTATAAAGAATTAAAAAACATTTTGAAAGCCGATTTTATCAAAGAATTTGGCGTAAAATAATTATGAAACTTGTTATCATACAATATAATGCGGGCAATGTAACTTCGGTTAGCTATGCTTTAGAAAGATTAGGAATTAATCCCATTCTATCAGATAATTTTGAAGAAATACGAAGTGCCGACAAGGTAATTTTCCCTGGGGTTGGTGAAGCTAATTCTACGATGCAATATCTTAAAAATAAAGGTTTAGACAAAGTTATTACTTCTTTGCAGCAACCTGTATTTGGAATTTGTTTGGGAATGCAATTATTATGTAGCCATTCGGAAGAAAATAATACCGATTGTTTGGGTATTTTTGAACAGAAAGTCTTGCGTTTTGTGCCACCAAATGACAAAGAAACTGCCTTGTCGCAAAGTTTTAAAATACCGCATGTAGGTTGGAATACAATTTCTTCGCTTACTTCGCCATTATTTGCAGGGCTAAGTGCGGAGGAATATGTATATTTTGTGCATAGTTTTTTTGTGGAAAAAGGCGAATATACCATTGCCCAAACCAATTATATACAACCTTTTAGTGCTGCATTGCACAAAAATAATTTTTATGCTACACAATTTCACCCTGAAAAAAGTGGAAAAATAGGCGAAAAAATCCTACAAAATTTCATAGATATGTAAGTAATGTAACCTGCGTAGTACGTAGCTCCAGCTACGTACAGTCGTAGAAACAAGTATATTTTAGTATAAGTGAATTTTTCCTAATTTTTTGTTCTAAACTTGCGAAATAAATTTGTGTAAACACAATCATCATCAACCCTTAATGATACAATATTTTTGTATGGTTAAGGGTTGTTTGTTACTAAGAAAACTGCCCGAAAATTTACATACAACTACTTTTTGTATGTGTATATGTATGCAATGAGTTATGAAAAAAAAGATGTAATTTTTTAGTAAAATAGACAGCCAAATAGTTGTGTTTTTGTAATAATCTATTCACATTTAGGCGTAAAATTCACAATTACTTGACAAGGTAAGTTATTTGTTATTTTTTAAGTTTTTTACCTTTGCAACGCCTTTTAAGGAACATATCACTTATTTTTTTACTAAAACATTATTTATTTTTATGCAATTTGGTTCTATTTTTAAAGAAATTGCCCGTATTTCTTACATGGCAACTGTAGTAGCTTTTATAGCTTCTTGTTCACCTACCACAGACACAGTTACTCCTGAAAAAAACACAGAAGAACAAACGCAAGACAGCAAAATTTCGCATCTCAAACAAAATTATGCTACGCTTAACGAAGGTTTTGAAACAGGCAGCAAAACAAGTTATACCATAGGCTCGGTAACTTTAAGCACAGGAAGTTGGCGGTTTGATGATGCCTTACTTGGCAATCTTTCGGGGGATATCAAGTCTGGTTTGGTTTCGGCACGTATTCGCAATGCTGGAAGTCTTACTACTTTATTTGACAAGACAGGCGGTACAGGAACTATTACGGTGAAACACGCAAAATATGGCACAGATGCAAGTTCAACTTGGGAATTATGGGTATCTACCAATAGTGGTAGCACTTGGACAAAAGTAGGTAGTACCATTACTACTTCTACTACTACACTTAGTTCGACTACTTTTACAGTAAACCAAACTGCAAATACAAGAATACAAATTCGCAAAACAGACGGCACTACCAACCGTTTGAATATAGATGATATTAGCATCACCGACTATACAGGTGGCACTACAGGCGGAACAGGTGGCACATCGACAGGTGGTGGCAGTAATCCAAGCAACGGAGGTACACCAACTACAAGTATTCACTTAGCAATGGGTAATCCAAGTGGTGCATTGGCAAGTATTACAGCTACTACAAATTATATGCTCGAAAAACCGCAATATATTGCTTCCTATCACAAAGATAGAGGAGTACCAAATTGGGTAAGTTGGTATTTGTCAAGTGCGTGGGTGGGTAGTACAGCTCGACAAGATAATTTTAGACCAGATACAAGTTTGCCCGCAGGTTGGTATCAAGTTACGAATACAGATTACACAGGAAGTGGTTTTGATAGAGGACATAATTGCCCTTCGGCTGATAGAACTTTAACAGTAACGGACAATTCAGCTACTTTTTTTATGACTAATATGATGCCACAAGCAGCAGACAATAATCAAGGACCTTGGGCAAGTTTGGAAAATTATTGCAGAACATTAATCAATCAAGGCAATGAATTGTATATTGTAGCAGGAAGTTATGGTATGGGAGGTACAGGACTAAACGGTACATTTAATACGATTGCGGGCGGAAAAATTACCGTACCTAATCGTACTTGGAAAGTAATTGTTGTATTGCCAACAGGCACTAATGATGTGGCAAGAGTGGGAGCAAATACACGAATTATTGCTATAGATATGCCAAATGCACAAGGAATTAGAAACAACTCTTGGGGTACTTATAGAGTAAGTGTAGATTTTATAGAATCTAAAACAGGTTATAATATTCTTTCTGCTTTACCCGAATCTGTGCAAACCACTGTAGAAGCAAAAGTAGATACAGGAGCAACTTTATAATACAAGCAGTGTTATCGTAAAAATTTTAATTGTTAGTAAAAGATAGAGTTTGGGAGTTTTACAAAACTTACTAAACTCTATCTTTTTTAGGTTTAACAAAACAAATAGCAACAAAATTTTGCAACAAAAAATGATGTGCTTAAAATAGTTTTGAGCTGAAAACCTATTGAAAAATACCAAATTAGAATTTTTTTTGCACAAAAAAAGCTACTTTTTACTTTTTTTGTATATAATTTCAAAAATATATATAGCTTTGCAACCTAATTTTACTAATCTTAAAAAACAATGTTGAAAAAATATTTTGCAATCACGCTAACTCTTGCGTGTGCATTTGGCACGGTTGCGTGTAAAAAAGTGGTAGAAACCAGTACAGGTCTCTCCTATGAAATCCGTAGAGAAGGAAATAAAGATAGTTTGGCAGAAGTTGGAGGACTTGTAGAAACTAACTTTCAACTTTTTGCAAAAAGTAATGGCAAAGATACTTTATTGATGTCAAGTATAGGAATGCCTCCAGGGCAAAGTACAATGTTGGTAAAAAATCCAGATTCGGTTTCGTATGTAGGAAGTTTTGAGGAGTATTTGAAAAATATGCACCTAAAAGATAGTGTTACTTTGTGGTTTTCGGTAGATTCTTTGTTCTCAAAAATTATGCGTAGAGAAATGTTGCCAGGTATCGACAAAGGTACTAAAGCACGTTTGGAGTTGAGTATTACCAAAATTATTTCTAAAGCACAATTAGACAAAATGCGTGCAGAACAGCAAAAAATGATGGAAGAACAACAAAAAGCACAAGAGGAGCAAATGCGTAAAATGCAAGAGGAAAACGAAAAACAAAAACCTATTGATGATAAAAAATTGAAAGATTTTTTGGCAAAAAACAAAATTAATGCAAAAAAATCGGAATCAGGTTTGTATTATGTTATCAAAACTGAAGGTACAGGGGCAGCCGTTGGACGTGGAGATATGGTAAGTCTGTTTTATAAAGGCTCTTTATTAGATGGCACAGAGTTTGATTCTAATGTAGGTAAAGACCCTTTTACTTTTCCTGCCTTATCGATGCAAGTAGTACCAGGATTTGACGAAGGCGTGGCACTTTTAAAACAAGGTGGCAAAGCTGATATTTATATTCCTTCTTATTTGGGTTATGGTGGACAAGGACAGGGAAAAATTCCTCCTTATTCTATCTTGAAATTTGAAATAGAAGTTACAAAAATAGAAAAAGCAAAACAATAATTCTTACAAGTAGTTTTAGTACACAAAAACTTTCTAAGTTCGGTGCTTAGAAAGTTTTTGTGTGTAAAAACAGTCAAAATATTATTTATTTCTCATTTTATTCGTTACACCTTATGAAAAAAATCTTCTATTGTTTCATCTTTTTACTCTTATCCTCCGCAGTTTTTGCTCAAACCAGCCCAAAAAAAACTACACAAAAAGGAAAAACTACCAACAAAAAAATAGCAAGTAAAAAAGGCAAAAAAGGCAAAGCTATAGCCAAAAAAGACCTTTTCAAAACCACGCCAACAGGGCTAAAATATATTCATCATATTGCCAACAAAACGCCAAAGGCAAAAATGAATGAAGTTATTACCTTAAATTTTGTGATGACTGTACAATCAGGCGGTGCGGATTCTGTTATTCGCAATACGTTTAAAGAAGCAGTGCCATTTGCAGTAAAAGTGATGCCTCCAAGTTCTAAAGGTAGCTTGGAAGAAGGTTTTTTAATGTTAGCAAAAAATGATAGTATTAGTTTTTTGGTAAAAGCAGATTCGTTATTTAAAGACCAAATTCCTCCGTTTGTAGATAAAAAATCAAATGTACGTTTTGATATGCGTGTCTTAGATATTACTTCAGAGGAGCTATTTGCAGAGGCAAGAAAACGCGAAATGGAAGCTAAAACCGCCGAACAAAAAGGAAAAGATGAACAACTTATTAAAGATTTTTTGCAAAAAAATGGAATCAATAATGCCAAACGTACAGAATCGGGACTATATTATGTGGTATTGCAAGAAGGCGAAGGAGAGCCTTTGACTACAGGCAAAAAAGTAGCAGTGCATTATTTAGGAAAATTACTTGATGGAACAAAATTTGACTCGTCTTATGATAGAGGACAGCCTTTAGATTTTAATTATAACACAGGCTCGATGATTAAAGGATTTGACGAAGGAGTAGGATTTATCAAAAAAGGTGGCAAGGCTATTTTATATATTCCTTCTCATTTAGGATATGGCGAAAGAGGTGCAGGAACTATAGCTCCTTTTTCTGTATTACTTTTTGAAATAGAATTGGTAAACATAGAATAAGTACGGTAAGGAGGATTTTAGCAATTATACCTAAATTTTTACTTCATAACTACCTACTAACTAATTGATAATCAAATAATTAGTTAGTAGGTAGTTATTTTTTTATTCATCATATTTCCCCAAAAAATACTTACAAGAAGTCTATTGTACTTCCTGCACACGCCATTGTTTTGCAGGTTCATAGACAGGACGCAAATACAACAGACTAACTCCACGTTTGATTTTGTAGGTTACAAGGTCGGCAGGTGCATTGGCAGCCACATATACCGTATCAGCAGCAAGTTGTAAGACTTTGCAATCTTGTGGCGAAGGAGATTTTATTTTGCGTTGCGACACAAGTTGGTATTTGGTTTCCAAATTTCCACGATACCGCACCCGCAAAGTAATCGTAAAATAATCTAAATCACGTCCCACCAAAAATTCCTCATAAATCAAATTGCCATTATTTGTTGTCCAATACTCTAATTTTTGTGCATTAGCAGATAGATGCAACAAAAATACGATAGAGAAAGAGGTAAATAAATACCAATAATTTAATTTGTAAAAGCTAAATAAATTTTTCATTTGTTCTTTTTTTGCACAAAAATACAATAAGTAAACAAGTTTTTATAGCTTTTTTTGTGAATTTCTTTATTATGCACTAAATAGCAGGCTAATACAAAAAAACAGGAATAATTATCGAAATTTTAACCAAAATACCAATGTATAACTTATTAAAAGGTAAACGAGGAATTATTACAGGGGCTTTAGACCAGAACTCTATAGCTTGGAAAATAGCCCAACGTGCTGCTGCCGAAGGTGCTACTTTTACCCTAACCAATGCTCCTGTAGCTATGCGAATGGGTGCTATCCATGAATTAGCAACGGCTTGCAATACGATAGTGATAGGTGCTGATGCTACTTCAGTGGAAGATATTGAGGCATTATACAAACAATCGGAAGAATATTTGGGTGGCAAAATAGATTTTTTGTTACATTCGATAGGTATGAGTCCAAATGTGCGTAAGAAAAAAGACTATGGAGATTTGAATTATGAATGGATGTTGAAAGCTATTGATATTTCGGCATTATCTTTTCATAAAATGATGCAAGTAGGCGAAAAAATGAACATTTTTAACGACAGTGCCTCTATTGTTGCACTTACCTATATAGCTGCACAACGTACTTTCCCCGATTATTCGGATATGGCACAAGCAAAAGCAGTGTTAGAATCTATAGCACGTAGCTATGGATACCGTTTAGGAGTTAGCAAAAAAATACGCGTAAATACAGTTTCACAATCACCAACAGCTACTACAGCAGGTACAGGCGTAAGCGGATTTGATGTATTTATGGATTATGCAGACAAAATGTCCCCATTAGGCAATGCTTCGGCAGAAGAATGTGCTGATTATGTAATTTCTTTATTTTCAGACTTAACCAAAAAAGTAACGATGCAAAATCTCTACCATGATGGTGGATTTTCTACGTCTGGAATTACTGATGCTTTGGTCGAAAAATTTTCAAAATAGTGTAACCTACAGATTGCAATCAAGGTAGTACATAGCTATGTGCTACCTTGACTGCAATCTTATACCTATTATTTTGCTACTCATCTTTGAGTTCTATTAATAGATTAGGTTTGTCTATTTTTCTATCTTTGTAAATAAGGTAGGCAATCGTCAAAGCTACTGCGGTTTCTGCGGCGGCAAGTAAGAGAACAAATATTGCAAAAATTTGTCCTTGCAATACCCCATCTTGTCGACTAAAAGCTACCAAATTAATATTGGCAGCATTAAAAATAAGTTCAATGCCCATCAACATTGCAATAATATGTTTTTGTGTAAGAACTGTAGCAATTCCTATACAAAATAGAAAAGCAGAAAGATAAAGAAAATAGTCTATTGGAATCATCATATTTTTTATAAGCCACTATACAACTTGCAAGGCAAAGTTAAACAATAAAAATAAGTCAAACTAATTTGCTTTTGTTGTTTTAGGTTTTTCGCATCAAAATGAACAACTAATTTTTATGTAGTTAAATGTATTTGTTTGCTAAATGATGGAACACTGATGACACAGAACACACGGAATAACGTATATTTTTTACCAAATATTTACTAAAAAATAATTTTCTATGTGGTCTATGTTACTATGTGGTAAATAAAAATTTTGATGCGGAAAATCTATTTGTTGCTTAGTACAAAATTTTTAGCCTGTAAATAAAGCCAAAAAAAATAACTACACGTGCTTTTTTTGTGTATTATTGCAAAAAAAAACAAATGTCAAACGAAAAAATTTCGGATATTTTTAAGCTACTTGGGCAGTTATTAGAACTCCATGAGGCAAATCCTTTCAAAATCAAGGCATACACAAGTGCAATCTATCAAATAGACAAATTGGCAGAAACCCTAAACGAAAAAACCTCTCACGAAATAGAAAGAATGGGTTTTAGCAACAACATAGCCAACAAAATAATAGAACTTTGCCAAACACAAACTTTACCCGAACTTGACGAATTATTGGCAAAAACTCCAAATACACTTTTAGAAATTCTAAAAATAAAGGGTTTGGGTGCTAAAAAAGTACAAGTTTTGTGGAAAGAATTGCAAATAGAAACCATAGAACAGTTGGCAGAAGCCTGCCATAATAATTTGGTGGCACAAGTCAAAGGTTTTGGCGAAAAAACACAAACTAATATTTTGGCAGAAATCAGTTTTGTGCTTGGAAATGCAAAAAAATTAAGATATGACAAAGCCGAAAAAATTGTGCATATTTTGATAGACGAACTTCAAAAAGCTAATCTTTGCTCGCAAATCGAAGTAGTTGGCGAATATCGTAGGGCTTTGGAAGTAGTCGAAACTTTGCAATTTGTGCTTGCAATGGCAGATATGACAAGTATTGAAACCTTACGAAATTATATCAATACGATTGCCGAAATTAGCGAAATTCCGCAAAATTCAGGGGTTTTTGTATGGCGTGGTGTTATTTTGCCAAAACAAACTCCTTTAGAATTTCATTTTGTAAGTACTGATACATTTGTTACAAAAACATTTTTATTTTCGGCAGCCCAAACGCATCTTACTACTACGTTGGCAAATGGAAAAAATCTTTTGCAAATAGCACAAAGTAAAAATTTTGCTACAGAAGAAGAAATTTATCAAGCTGCAAATTTGCAATATGTGCCTGTAGAAATGCGTGAAGGTTTGGGAGAAATTGCCAAAGCCCAAAAAAATAATTTACCTAACTTGTTGATTTACAAAGATTTGCAAGGTGCTATTCATAACCATTCTACCTATAGTGATGGCAAAAATACATTGGAAGAAATGCTTTTGGCTTGTAAGGCAATGAATTTGCAATATTTTGGAATTTCTGACCATTCGCAAACTGCGGTTTATGCCAATGGATTGTCGCCAATACGCATACAAGAACAACACGCAGAAATAGACGAACTAAACCGAAAATATGCCCCATTCAAGATTCTAAAAGGCATCGAATCGGATATTTTGGGAGATGGAAGTTTAGATTATAGCGAAGAGGTACTGAAGACTTTTGATTATGTGGTGGCTTCGGTGCATAGCAATTTGAAAATGGATAAGGAAACCGCAACGCAACGCCTACTTACTGCCATTGAAAACCCATATACCACGATTTTAGGACACCCAACAGGCAGATTATTGCTAAAAAGAGAAGGTTATCCCCTTGATTATCAAGCTATTATTGAGGCTTGTGCCAAAAATAAAGTAGTAATAGAAATTAATGCAAGCCCGCATCGTTTAGATTTAGATTGGCGTTGGATACAATATGCTTTGGAATGTGGCGTGTTACTTAGCATAAATCCCGATGCACACAATACCGAGAGTTTGGCATATATGCACTATGGCGTATTGATGGGCAGAAAAGGCGGACTTAGCAAGCAAAAAACCTTAAATTGTATGCGTTTAGAAGAAATAGAACAGTTTTTGGCAGAACGGAAAGCAAAAATACAATAAATTTTATCAGTTCAATAGATAATGTAACTTGCGTAGTTGTATTGTAGGCTTTAGCGGGGCTACCACCAGCTTGCAAGTTCATTTCGTGTCGTCGGTGTTTTTTATTTATGCAATCAAATGAATTTTATTACACAAATATTACATTAAAATTTTGATGCGGAAAACCTAAAAATAAGTATAAATTACTTTGTAATATGAACAAAAATAGTAAATTGCAAATTGAAAATCGTAATACAATGAATAGATATAGATTCATGCCTTTTGTTTTTTTTGGTATTTGTTTTGCAACCTGTATTACAAGTTGTGCGGTGGTGCGTCAAGACGAGGTAGCAGTGCGGCGGCGTTTTGGCAAATTAACGCCAAAAGTTTTGCAACCAGGGTTATATATGGTCAATCCATTTTTTGCCAAGTTAATGAAAATACCTATTCGTACTCTCAATATGCAAATTATGTTGGAGGCATTGCCTTCTAAGGAAGGCTTAACGATTGAAGTAGAATTAGCTATTTTATACCATGTCAAAGGCGAGCAAGCCGTACAAATATTGAAAGATGTTGGCAAAGTAAAATACGGAGAACAGATAATTATGAGTGTTTTGCGGTCTGCAACTGCCGATATTACCTCCAAATTTTATGCTAAAGATATGCACACTTCAGAAAGAGAAAACATAGAACGAGAAATAGCAGCAAAGATGATGCAAATTTTGGGAGATAGAGGCTTTGTAATAGAAAATGTCTTATTAAAAAGTATCAGGCTACCAAGTGGGCTTGCAGCATCTATCGAGTCTAAATTACGAGCCGAACAAGAAGCTATAGAGGCAAAAATGCGAGCCGAACAAGAAGTAGAACGAATGAAGTTTACTCTTGAGAAAGAAAGACAAGAGGCAGAACGGAAACGAATAGAAGCAGAAGGAATTAGAGATGCTCAAAAAATTATAGCAGAAGGTTTGAATCCTATTTTGATTCAATATAAAAGTTTAGATGTGATGCAAAAACTGTCTTTGTCGCCAAATACAAAAATTATTATTACAGATGGCAAAACCCCTTATTTGATAAATTCCAATGGAAAAGAATAATAAGGAATAAAGTCTATTATTAAATTATTTTTTAGTAAAAATTCGCCTAAACAATAGTAGCAATGTTTTTAAAATTTTTAGCATTTTTATTTTGTAATTTTTGTTTATTGTCTGTTTTGTATGGACAGGACAGCCTTGCAATACCCGAAATTGACCAGCCTATAGGAACAGTTATTAGGTTGAATGATGTGCAGGAAATTTTACATAGATACGAGTTGGCAGAGCATTTTTATTCGCAAGGCAAATTGGATTCTGTTTCCAAAATTTTATCTCCTTATTTGAAAGACCGCCGTCTGTTGAGAAAAGCAGATAGGAGTATGCGTGCCGAAATTTATCGTTTGGCAGGACTTAATTATATTTTGGCAGACAGTCTTGCTGAAGCGGAAAAGAGCATAAAAAATGTATTAAACAATAAGCATAATTATCAAGTTAGGCAAGGAGATTTGCTAAGTTTCAAAGCAGCTTTGGATACCATGTATATTTCGCCACGTTTTACGCTTGGCTTGCGTCTTGGTTGGGTAGGGAGTATTCTAACACAAAGCAAAAATTTTTCGGTGGCTTATAGCACCAATAAATCTGTTTTTACAGAAAGTTACCCTTTCAATGCCACAGGTTTTTCTCTTTCTCTTTCTACGTCTTACTATTTGACACGCCGTTTGGCATTGATGGTAGAACCAAGCTTTGTAAGTTCAAGTTATGCGTATCAATTAAGCTATAGTGGATTGAATAGTGGACAAATAGAAACTGCTGCATATAGTTATGAAATGAACTTTACAGCTCTTGAAGTGCCGATAGTAGCAAAATATCATTTGTTGCGAAAACCTCTTTTTTCACCGTATTTGCTTGCAGGAGTTTCTTATCGATATTTGTTTAATGCCAATAAAATAGCCTCAAGTTTATCTTTAGACTATACTTCGATAATGCAACAACATAATTATGGGGCAGTGCTTGGGCTTGGTTTTGCAAAATCTATTGGCAAACGGACAGTTTTCTCGATAGATACAAGATATATAAACTATTTGGCATTATTAAATAGAACAGACAAAAGATTTCTTAACAATGGCAAAGGCAATATAGATATTTTTTTATACAATGTTTATGATGCTATAGATGATTTGACGATGCAAAACATACAAGTAAATTTTACGATTGCCTATTATTTGACCTATAAAGTTTTCTAACATTTATTTATTTCTACTATAATATGACAAAAATATTTCTACCAAAATTATATATTATTGCGTTGTTGTTCTTCATTACTATTTCGTGTAACAAAAAAACGAATGAAGATAAAATTAATCCTTCTTTAGTCCGTGTATATTTGAACGAAATTACGGGAGAACAGGGCAAAACAGAAACAAGTTTTGTATCTTTAGATTTTCGTGCAACAACAGACAATGGTTTTATCTACATAGGAATAGGTGGGGCAGGGGTTGAATCTACGCTAAGTAAAAATGGTAGTTTTTCCCTAATGAAAATAGATAGTAAAGGGGAATTAATTTGGGAAAAATATTATGACGAGGCAAGTTTAAATTTGGGTTATGGCTTTCCTTCTAATATTATTGCAACAGATATTGCAGATGAATATATTTTGTTTTGGAACAAGATAGTTAATACTAATTTTGAATATTACCAAATAAAATTTAAAGTAGATGCCAATGTAGCACCAACTCTCCAAATTAGCAAAATAAACCTCAATGTAGGAACAAATAAAATAAATATAGGCACAAACGAAAATAAAAATGGTGGTTATATAGCACGTGCAACACAAAATCTTGCAAAAAATGGCTATGTATTGATGAATGTAGCAACCAATTCGGTAAGAACAACGGATAATAGTGAGCAACATAAAGTTTTGATTAATAATATATCCTCTGCAAGTCCTACCGCAAATACAACTTTATTGAGTGAAACTGTGATAAAAGGTTTGCGACAAGGTATTGAAGCCTTAAGAGATTATGATAATCATTACCAATTATTTGCCACTAACCAATATTATTACAATATTCCAGATGGCAATGATATTATGGCTCTATCCAGTGTTGGAGGTACACAAACCCCTATTTTTAGAGATAGCACTTCGTATTGGGTGTCTTCAGTGTATCAAAATCAAGGCACTATTTCTTTGCTTATCAATGCCAAAAGTGCTGTAGATGCCTCTTACTATATTCCAAGCATAGATTTAGCACCAAATAATTACAATATTGCACGCATTGCAACTATTGCAAGCAAAGTAGAAACTTTGAGTAGCAAAACTACTACTATCTTGACTACCAATAAAGATGGAATTACTATTTTAGGGGGTTCTAATATACAAGGAGAAATCGTAGTGGCTTTTTATAAAAATTTCCAAAATATATTTACCTTTGAATTGGCAAATGCTAATTATGTTATTTGTAATATTATTATGTCCAAAGATGGTAATTTTTTTGCTATTGCAGGCACTAATAGTGTCTTGGGGCAAACGTGGAAAAGACCTTTTATCGTATTAATTCCAAAGGCAGAAATTATTAAATAATATAATTTAGTCTAATTAAATTTTGAAATAAATTATTTAAGTATAAAAAAATAGTATTATGATAGATTATAAACATTTTACCCTCGAAAACGGCTTGCATGTATATGTACACGAAGACCATACAACACCTGTAGCAGTCCTAAATTTGTTATACAATGTAGGTTCGAGAGATGAACAACCCGATAAAACAGGCTTTGCACATTTGTTTGAACATTTGATGTTTGGTGGCTCAAAAAACATAGAAAACTATGATAATTTTGTCCAAAATGCAGGTGGTGAAAACAATGCCTTTACTTCCCAAGATATTACAAACTATTATATAACCTTGCCATCGAGCAACTTAGAAACAGCTTTTTGGCTCGAATCCGATAGAATGTTGGGCTTGTCTTTTAATCCTGAAGTGCTGGAAGTGCAACGAAAAGTAGTGATTGAGGAGTTTAAACAACGCTATTTTAATCAGCCTTATGGAGATGTGTGGTTACACTTAAATCCATTGAGTTATCAAACGCATCCTTACCAATGGTGTACGATTGGCAAAGAAATTTCGCATATCGAAAATGCTACCATGGAAGATGTAAAAGAATTTTTTGCAAAATATTATGTGCCAAATAATGCTTATTTGGTCGTGGCAGGTGATGTTACTTACGAACAAGTAAAAAGGCTTGCCAAAAAATGGTTTGCACCAATTCCAAAAGGCGAAGTAGTTGTAAAAAACTTTCCAAAAGAACCACGCCAAACTCAAGCACGTTTTTTGGAACTCCAAGCCAATGTGCCTGCTAATGCTTTATACAAAACCTACCACACTTGTAACCGTACTTCTTTGCAATATACGCCTACAGATTTGTTGAGTGATTTGTTGGGACGTGGCAAATCTTCGCGTTTGTATCAAAAATTGGTGCAAGAACAAAAAATGTTTAGTTCTATTTCTGCCTACGTAACAGGGGCAGCCGATGACGGACTTTTGGTAATTGCGGGCAAAGTGTATGATGAAATAGCCCTCGAAGATGCCGATAAAGCCATAACCGAAATAGTAGAAACTTTTAGAAAAGAAAAACCAGAAGAATCTGAACTACAAAAAGTAAAAAACCAAGCCGAATCTACTTTGGTATTTGGGGAAATGGAATTGCAAAATAGGGCTTTTGCTTTAGCTTATGCAGCTTTTTTAGGAAATGTAGATTTTGTAAATGACGAACTCAAAAAATTACAAGATACAATTCCAGCACATATTCAAACAATAGCACACGAAGTATTAAAACCCGAAAATTGTTCTACCATGTATTACAGAGCAAAAAAATAAATATTGTGGGGTGATATGCAATACTTTCCAAGTATTTAAGACTTGGAAAGTATAAAAAAATCACTCCTATTGATTTGAAACCTACTTTTACCTATTTTTTACCTATTTTATGCAATATTACAGCACCAACAACAAATCTGAAAAAGTTAGTTTAAAGCACGCCGTTTTGAAAGGTTTGCCAGAAGATAATGGATTGTATATGCCTACAAATATTGGGCAACTTTCAGAAAACTTTTTCAAAAACATAGATACAATATCTTTCCAAGAAATGGCTTACCAAATTCTTACTTGTTTTGCTATGCAAGAAGACATTAGTAGCCAAAAATTACACGAAATTGTAAATAATAGCCTAAATTTTGATGCACCTTTGCATTTTTTGGATACAAATACAGGAGTTTTGGAGTTATTTCATGGCAATACACTTGCGTTTAAAGATTTTGGGGCAAGATTTATGGCTCAATTAATGTCGCATTTTGTAGAAAATAAGGGCAAAAAATTGCATATTTTGGTAGCTACTTCGGGAGATACAGGCAGTGCGGTGGCACATGGATTTTATGGTTTGGAAAATATCACAGTTACCGTTTTGTATCCCGCAGGCAAAGTAAGCAAACGACAAGAAAAGCAATTTGCAACTTTAGACAAAAATATAACTTCTTTGGCTATCGAAGGCACTTTTGACGATTGCCAAGCATTGGTAAAAGCTGCTTTTTTGGATAAAGACTTAAACCAAAAATTATACCTAAGTTCTGCTAATTCTATTAATATAGCAAGATTAATTCCACAGTCTTTTTATTATTTCCGTGCCTATCAGCAAGCAATACAACAAAAAATTAGCCCAAACTTGCCAATAGTTTTTGTAGTGCCAAGTGGAAATTTTGGCAATTTAACCGCAGGATTGTTTGCCCAAAAAATGGGCTTGCCTATACAACATTTTGTAGTAGCCACTAATAGCAATGATATTGTGCCTCTGTATTTGCAGACAGGCAATTTTACGCCTCGTAGTTCTTTGCAAACTATTTCGAATGCCATGGACGTTGGCAATCCAAGTAATTTTAGTAGAATGTTGGATATGTATGATAAAAATGTCGAAAAAATGCGTCAAGATATTACCGCCTTTGCTTGTACGGAAGAAGAAACTCGTCATTTTATTAGACATATTTATCAGCAATATTCTTATATTATTGAGCCACATTCGGCAGTTGGTTTTGCAGCTTTGGAATACTATCGCAAACAAATGCAAGATAAATTTTATGGTATTGTATTAGCAACTGCACACCCTGCCAAGTTTAATGAAGTGGTAGAACAAGAAATTCAACAAGCAATAGCATTACCAACCCAACTAAGTGATTTTATAGATAAGCCTAATTTGAGTATTGCAATGAAGGCTAATTTTCAAGATTTTAAAACATTTTTGTTGGATACAAAATCTATTAGCTAAGTTATTGGATAAAAAATTACATAAAATTAACGTGAACTACGGATACCGTATATTCGCCTTTAGGCGAATGAGTCGGCTAAATTGAAAGAAAAATAGTAATTATTTCTCAAAATTTGTGAATTTATAACCAAGTTCGTTTTTATCCTTATATTTCATTCGCTTAGGCAGCCCCGCCTAAAGGCGAATATACGGTTGCTACGCAACTTATTTATTATATATTTTACTTGTAACTTGTTGATTATCAATAAAGTAATCCGTAGTTCACGTTAAAATTAGGTAAAAATATGTTTTAATAGTTTAGAATAAATTTTTATCTAATTTTATGTGTTGTTTATTTTTAGTTGTAAATTTTTTTTAGGGAAAGTGGAACAGTATTGATAACTTTGGCTAAATTGATTTATGTTAACGTGAACTACGGATTAAAAGCCTATATTATAAAGCTATTTAATTAGGTTT
>JBIKRY010000050.1:0-19807 GCA_044348925.1 Bernardetiaceae bacterium | reverse complement strand
CAAAATCTTTTTTAAATTTTATATGATTACTTGCTATGTCTTTGTGCAAATGATACATAGAATCTGGAAAATATTTGTCTAATTCTTTATTGATATTTGTTAAATTTCTACTTAAATTATTTGAAATTAACATACTTGCTACTTCATTTTGTATTTTTTCTTCGTCTATTTCTTTGCCCGAAGTGTGCATATAAATTTGTTGCATTTTATTTGTTGCATAAGAATTTGAACTAATCGTGGCAGTTACTATATTTTTACCTTCCAATTTATAGCACAAAGCAAACAAAAAGAAAGTTTTTATTGCAGGAGCATTTGCAAAAAACTCTTGATTTCCAATAACAATTTTACCATATTTATCTACATAAATTTCTATATTGCTATGTGTAAGTGTAGCAATACCTTTTTTTTCACGATTATAAAAAAAATGAACATCTCCAACAAGTTCTCTATCTAATTTTGCAAAATTTGGAATAGTAACAATTTCACTTTTTTTACTATAAGTTATTGCACTTCGTATTTCACTTTCTAATGTTTCTCCTGCCAACCACTTTATTATTTTGGCTTGTTGTTCGTCTTTCAGAGTTTCAAAAGACTTAAAATTATATAAGTTTTGCTCTTCGTGTTTTTGTGATAATTGAAAAAGGTCAGTATTTTGTTTTGGAAATTCGTAAATTTCCCTAACACTATGAATATTTGTAATTCGGGCTGTGCAAAAATGTAATTGTCTATCTTTTATTTGTGATAGAATAATATAAGTAGCTTCATTTTCTTTGATATTTTTTTGGCAATAATTAATCCAATTAGGGTTTATTTTATACCACAAAGCAATATTTTCAGAATTTATGATGCTATCTAAATGTATTCCTTTTGCTTTTTCTTCTTTTTTTCTATATTTTTTTTGATATTCCCATATTTTCATATCTGTATTATAAGTAACTCGAATATAAGGAACATTACCAAACATAGCAGGCAAAATTTTGTTTGTAAAATCCTCATAACTTGGCGTTGCATCTTTTCCTATAGTTTGTTCTTTGGAAAAGTCGTAGTTTTGAGCAAAATTTTCTATCATAAGTAGTAAAAGGGTTATTTATCTACCAAAAATAATTAATAATTCTAAAATTTACAAAACTCTTATAACTTTTGTAGATTTTTCTGCTGTTGGCTGTGTACTCACCTACAATATGTCAGCAATTCCCACTTTGACGTACTTAATTCATTGATTATCAATACTTGCCTGCACGTTTTTTTCTAATTTTAGGTAATTCATTGATTTTCAACAAATTACTAAATGCAAAAAAACGAGTTAAATACTTCATTATCAATTAATTAGTCAAAGTGGGAATTGCTGTAATAGACTTTAGTCTGTCTTTAAGTAGTTGAAAATCAATAACTTGCACAGACTAAAGTCCAATGCTACAGCAATTATTCATAAACTCTAATATTGAATTTATTTTTTGAAATAATAGTTTTTAACTTCTTTTTTTTATAACCTCAAAGGGACTTTTTTGCCCTGCCGATGGTTTTTTCTTACGTCAAAAGAAAAAACCTCGGCAAGGTTTTCAAGCCCTGCCGAGGTTGTAAAAAAAAGGTTTTATTTTCTTAAATTTCCTCAAAAACTTTTTGTAAATCTATTTCTAAATCGGGAAATAAAGTAGGACTAATTATATCATTATTCATAAAAATACCTGCTATTTGGTATTTATTATCAGCTAACAAGAATTTTTGTATCATTTTTTCGACAGGAAACACTATCCAATATTCACCAACACCATTCTCTTGATACAAAGCATATTTGTCTTGTAGGTCTGTTTTAGGATTGCTTTCTGATAAAATTTCGATAATAAAATCGGGTGAACCTAAGCAACCTCGTTTATCTATTTTGCTTTTATCGCAAATTACACACAAATCGGGCTGCACAACAGTATAAATATCTTTATCAGCAACCGCAGATTTTACATAATTATACAACCGTACATCAAAGGGAGCAGCAAAAAGTTTGCAAAGTTTGCCCCTGCTGTCTAAATAGTTTTTTAAATAGCTAAATAATTCCCCGCTTACTTCTTGGTGAAAAGGAGTAGGTGCAACCATTTTCCGAACATAGCCTTTCAGTAGTTCTATTCTCTCGGAAAATTGCCAAGCTAAATAGTCGGCATAGCTATATTGTTTTGTTAAATCTAAGTCTAATAAGGAAGTAACCATCAGCATAAACAGTTTTAAACAAAGATAATAGAAAGTCGTAAAACAAAAAAAATGTTTTTTGTTTTTGTTTTTTTAACCTCGGCAGAGCTAAAAACCACTGCCGAGGTTGAAAATCTACTCCTCATTCACCACCTTCACATTATCCGTTGCCACCCTATCAATCAATTTATGATAAGTGTCAATTCCAGCTTTGTAAGGTTTTTCTTTGACTGTCATTGTTTTTGTGTTTTTAGCTCCTGCCCATAAAATCTGCCACAAAAAACAAGTTTCTTAGTTTTTTGCACTTAAAAAATCACTACTGAAGTTTTCAAAAGTAGCTTTTTATATTTGATGTAGATAGCGTGTTAGTGGTAAAAGATACTGACAAAGCGGAAAACCAGTAGAATTATGATATTAACCCAACTTTTTATCTCGCAAGTCAAAATAATAAGACATAATATAAAACTTTTCACTAAAACTCACGTACTAAAACATTGTACTAAAAATAAATATTATGGACAACTTAATCACAAAAAGAGTAAAAGATTTATGCGAGCTCAATGATAAATCTATAGAAAATAATATAGTTGTAAATGTTGAAAAGGAAATACAAGATGAAGATTACATTTTCAGTAGCCTATTTGCTAGGTATAAAATGCAACCCCAGGTGAAAATACCCCAAAGGCTTCCAGAGATTAAGTTTTTAGATAGCAAATTGCACAAAAACGAGTTTGGTAGTATTCCTAAAAATAAGTTACTTCTATATGATTATGGTATCAAGTTTAGTATTTTTTTTCAAGGTGATGTCGAACTTATTAAGGCTATAATTGCTTCAGATACGAATTTAAAAGACGTTATAGTTCTTGCCAACAATATAATTATCAAGTTTGGTAGTCAAACTCCTATACAAGGGGAAGAAAAACTAATTTATGATGCTAAAGTACAAGCAAGGGCTATTATTGATAAAATTAATCAACATATAAATGATTATGTGGATAATCAAATACAAAACTATAATGAAAACTTGAAGGAAAAAATTAAACAGATATATTTAAGAAAACTTGAAACAGCAAATAAACAAAAGTCTATATTAGACAAGTTAAATCCGTTTATTTAGATAACTATATTTGCTTTATCATTATCAGAATATCTAACAAAAAGCATATATCTATTGGGTGGCTTTAAGCCACCCAATAGATAAAAAATCTATTCCTCACTCACCACCTTCACATTATCCGTTGCCACCCTATCAATCAACTTATTATAAGGGTCAATTCCAGCTTTGTAAGGTTTTTCTTTGACTGTAAAAGTCAATTTGTGTTGTCCTTTTGTGAGCCACTGTTTTTGTAGATACAAAGGTTTGTTGTATTTCAAACCATTTTTGTCTGTAGTTTCATCTGCAAAAATGCCAATTTCTATTAAATCTCGTTGCGAGCTTGCTTCGGTTTCGTTGCCTTTTTCGTCTGCGTAAGATTTTTTCGTGTTAATCGTTAGCGTTACTTGATATTCGGTTTCGCTAATCTTTTTGTAGCTTGCTTCTTCTGTTCTGTTATCATACAAAGTGATTTTTTCGAACATATCTGTTGCCAAATAACTCAAACTATCAGGAATTGCAGCCTTAATGTAGCTATACAATTCCAAAGAACTTGTATAAGGTTTTGAAGTAAATGCAACCGTATCTACATATTTTTTCAGTTGCTTATTCAAATTTTCTTCGCCTATGTAATCCGCCAAAGCATACATAATCATAGAACCTTTGCGATAATAAATGTAAGATTGTCCATCTTCTAACAACAAAGTTGGTTCTTTTTTCGCCTCGCCACCTCTTTCACGCAAATAACGGTCAAGTTCATATTTTAAGAATTTTTGCATGTGTTCTGCCCCATAGCGTTGTTTTTGCACCATTAAAGCCGAATATTCCGACATGGTTTCCGACACAAAACCACTTCCTTTTGTAGCTCTTGGCATGACTTGATGTCCCCACCATTGGTGAGCAACTTCGTGAGCTGTTACAAAATAGGCGTAATCTGTTTTATTTGGGTCTGAAAAATCGGACACAAAACCAAAACTTTCCGCATAAGGAACTGTATTTGCAAAGGACTGTGCAAAAGTTGCATAACGTGGAAATTCCAAAATACGCATTTGTTTGTGTTGATAAGGCGAAAAATTATCAGAATAATAAGTCAAAGATGCCTTAATGCCATCAACCATATGCGATAAATTTTTCTTGTGCGTTGGGTGGTGGAAAATTTCAATATTTACCGTTTTCCCATCTTTTCCTGTCCATTTATCTCGTAAAACTTCATATTTTGCAGAAACTACGTTGAAAAATAAGAAATCTTTTGCTTCTCCCATATTGTAATGGTAATATTTTCTGCCGTTTTCTGTCCATTCTTTTTGCAAATACCCAGGGGCAATCGCAATTTGGTCGGGTGCAGTGCTGATAATAGCCTCAAAAGTTACGTAATCTGATGTTGTGGTAATGAAATTGACATTTTTGTAATATTGGTCATCAATAGCTGGCAAAGCATCTTTCTTTTCGGGCAAACCATTTTTCTTACGTTCTTTATCACTTCTTAATTCTCCTCCATCATTATAACCCCAAGTAGGTAAAACACTTGTATTAAAAAATGTTCCATTCTCCACAATATCCGAATTATAACCACCATTTACAAAACCTTTATACCCAAAATCAATACTTACTTCCAAATTTGCGGTGTCTTTTGGATTTAAAGTTTTGGCTAATTTGTAAATTTTAAATCTTGTTTCTTTGTCATCTGTCAATAAAGTTAAATCAACGTCATTGATTTTCAAAGTTTTCAAAGTTGTATTTGGATACATATTTAAGTACAACGTGTCGATAGGTTTTTCGGTATCATTCCAAATTTTGAACATTCCTTTCAATTTTGCTTGCCTTTCTTCAGGTATCAAATCTGCATATAATTTGACATCAAAAACTTTTGGTTGTGGTACAAATTTGAGTTTTTTGTATCTTTTTTCATACAAAACTTGTGCTTGTCGTCCTTCTTCTGCGGTGGTGTATTTGTTGAGAATTGCAACATTATAATAATTCCAAACTCCTAAACTTATTGCAAAAAATAAAGTAGCTGCCAAACCTATTTTTGCTGTGCCATTGATACGTGAAACTGCGGTTTGTATTCTTTCTTTGAAAGCTGCATCAATTCCTCGCACCCAAAGCAAATTTCCAATTACTAACAATACGCCACTTACTGCCAACCAATACAAATTAAATGACATGACAGGTGCGAAAAAATGCCCAAATTTATTCATATCTGAATATAAATATTCGGGAACTCCCCCAAAACGGTATAACAAAAAGCTATATTCGGCAATACTTAAACCTATCATGGTTATCCAAAAAGCTGCCACCGCAAAATATCCCGCAAATTTATTGTTTACCAAAATTTGGATAAAAAACGATAAAGCTGCTAAGGCAATGTAATTTGGCAAGGTATAAATCAATAAATCTGTTAAATACACATCAATTTCGTAAGTAAAATAGCCTTTTAAAGTCTGCACCAACATTCCCGCAAGCATTGGCAACAAAGTTAAAAACGTACAGATATAAACCATTCCTATAAATTTTGAACCGTATAATAACCAATTTGGAACAGGAAAAGCATCAGAAATATTAGAAAAACGTAAAATTCTATCATTAAAAACCATTTCACCTGTGTAGAAAATGATGATAATAAAAAATAGCAAAGAAAAAGTATTGCTTTTTGCATCAAGCATCAAATAAGTTACAGGCATAGAAGATGTACCATATTTTTCGTCTGCATTCCAACAATCTACCAAAAGAAAAATTACCGCAGCCGATGCCATAGAAAGAAAATACGGATTGCGAATAGCTTGCTGAAATTCGAGAATAGCAAAGCTAAACATTTTGCGAAAATCTAAATTGGTAGAAAAAAATTGTTGCACTTTTGGCAATTCTGCTAAGGATTTGAAACCTGATTTTTCCTCGATTTCGCCTTTCTTTTTCTTAGAAACTGTTGCAGTTGCTAAAAAGTCTTGGAAATTGAAACGGAAAAGCAAGCCTACTAAAAATAGCAAACTTACACCAACCCACAACAAACGGTTATACAAAAATAAGCCTGTAAGTGCTACTGTCTGCGTATTTTGTTCGGGAACAGTCCAATAACGAATAACAAAACCAAAGGCACGAATACCAAAAATATCGAGCATGGCAGCCATATCTTTATTGTCGAGATTAGCAAGCAAACTGCCTGTCAAAATATAACCCAACAAGAAAACCACATTGCCCACATAAGCCGAAAAAACATTGCGAGTAAGGGCAACCACGACAAAGAAAATAGCACCACTTAGAAAAATATTTGGCAAAACTAAAGTCAAATAAGGCATTAAATAGTGCATAAAATTGAAGTCGGCAAATCTTTCGGCAGGCACTGTACCAAACAGTTTTGCCAAAAAAGTACCCACAATTACGCCTACCCCAATTCCCAACATGACAAAAGCCAAAGTTAAGAATGAGCCGAAAAAACGACCTAACAAATAGGGTTTTTCGGAAATAGGCAAGGCAAAAAAGTAAGTATTTGTTTTGTGTTCCAAATCACGATACACAGGCACACCCATAATGGCGGAGGCAACCAAAATACCGAAAATACTCAAAATGCCCATATAAGTTCCGATAACGACAGGTGCATTTTTTAGCACTTTTTCGGAAGTAGCACCGATTTGTATGTTGTCGGTCATAATTGCCATCAGTGGCAAAAGCATAAATATCAGAAAGTACAAGTATGTTGCAGGTCTTGTAAATCTGTATTTGAGTTCGAATAGGAAAATTTCTTTGAACATATTGTTGTTTTGTTTTTTTTTCTTAATTTTTTGTATTTTTGTAATAATAATAAAGGTAATGTAACTGTATTATTGTGGTTTTTAAAAGTTTTGTAAAGATGTCATCTTTTAGAAAGATGACATCTTTACAAAACTTTTAAAAATATTTCGTTGCATTTTTCTAATAGTAAATCAATAAAATTTATGCAAAAAACTTATTCTTTTTCAAATATTAGTTTCGCCGAACTTACAAAAATTGTAAATTTAGAGAAAGTTAGAAATGCTCAAAAATTTGCTTCTTGGTTTGACGCAGATTATACTGTATCTCAACTTGATGCAGAGTTTTTGGAACAACTTATAGACGAACATTACCTAATCTTGCCTTCTTATTCAGAAGAAGACTTGAAAATGAAATATCTTGCACCTCTTTTGAATAAAATTAAGTTTGCTAGCAAAAAAATCAATGACTTTTATCACGCAAGCCTAAAAGCTACTGTCAATGGCGTTGAGTTCAATGGTTTTGCAGATTATATGGTTGCTATCGGCTTCAAAGAACCCGAAAAACCTTACTTTTTTATCCAAGAATTTAAACCAAACTTAGGAGCAAAAGACGTTGAAGACCAACTTTTTGCCGAATTACTATCAGGCATTGCTATCAACGAAACTAATATTATGCGTGGTGCTTACATTATTGGTCAAAATTGGCGTTTTGTTATTATGGAAAAAGACGAAAATAACAACTACACTGCTTATATTTCTGAACAATTTGATAGCCTTAAAATAGTTGATTTGAAACAAATTTATAAAAATTTGCAAATCGTGAAATTGCATTATTGTCAATAAATTAATTTCCTATTTCACACATACTATTTCCTATTTATTACTTAATTTTTATGAAAAAATCCTATTCATTTTCCAATATTAAGTTTTCGGAACTTACCAAAATCGTAAACTTAGAAAAAACGACTAATGCAACTAAATTTGTAGAATGGTTTTCATTACCCTACAATATAAGCGAAGCTGAAACTATATTTTTACAAGAATTAGTTGATAAACATAAAGATTATTTGTCTTCCTATTCAGAGGAAGATTTAAAAATGAAATTTATTTCTGTCATTTTAAATAAAATTAGTTTTGCTACCAAAAGAATTAATGACTTCTACAATGCAAGCCTACGTGCCGAAGTAAACGGTGTCGAACTCAACGGTTTTGCTGATTATATGGTTGCAACAGGTGTAAAAGAGCCTGAAAAACCTTACTTTTTTATCCAAGAATATAAACCTACGCAATTTGACAAAGATGTTGAAGACCAACTTTTTGCCGAATTACTATCAGGTATAGCTATCAACGAAACGAATATAATGCGTGGTTGCTATGTTATTGGTCGAAATTGGTATTTTGTTATTATGGAAAAAGACGAAAATAACAACTACACTGCTTATATTTCTGAACAATTTGATAGCCTTAAAATAGTTGATTTGAAACAAATTTATAAAAACTTGCAAATTGTGAAATTGCATTATTGTCAATAAACCTTACACAACTTTTTTACACTATTTTTCATCTTTGGATTGATGGTCATAGCTTAATCCTCGCAAGAGTTTCCATTCGCCATTTTCCAAAAGCCAAACGTGAGTAAATTTTGCAATGCTTGTAAAATATTCAGGTTTGTCTTTTTCGTTGGCAAAAAAACGGTGTTTGCCCATTTGTATTGCTCCGTACAAAATTCCATTTTTGTATAGAGGAAAAACTTCTAAACTGTTTTTTACCAATTCTCTACGTGGTCGGTAAGGCAGTTTGCATAAACCATTACGAATTCCGTCAATAAAACTTAGTTTATTGGGTGTAATTCCCGATTGGTCGTGATAAAACTCAAAATCTTCGGCAACCAAATTTTCAAATTGCTTAATCTCACAAGTGTTAAATCCAATTTCAAACAGTAAACTATCTTTGGTTTTCAAAGTTTTATACAGCTCAGAATTGCTTGCTTCTTGTGCAGATAGTAAGTTTATTGACAGCAAATAGCTTGTTATAAACAGCAAAAAAGTTAATAATAGATGTTTTTTGTTAGTCATAGTAATTATTTAGTAATGTTTTTTGTAATATTGCCAACCAAAATATGTAGCCTTGTACCAATACGGTTTTCGTGCCACGTTTCATTGCTTTGCAAGTCTAATTCCTGTGCTTGGCTTATTGCAAAATCAATTTTTTCTATCAATGTCATTGCTTGATAAGAAGATTTGCTATAACTGCCTAAATGTTTTGTTAATTCTGTTTCCAAAAAACTTTTTGATGTACTGCTTTTCTTGGTATTATTGAGCAAATTTTCTACCTTATAATCTCTAAAATCTGCCAAATGCAATAACAACCAAAATTCAAAACAAGGATTTGTAATAGCCAACTCGTAATTTTTCTGTTTGCATTTTTGTACTATTTCTGCAAGATTTTTTATCTTAAAATTTTGTCTATCTCTGTCCAAAACCAACCATAATTCGTCTTGTGCATCAATAGCATAGATTTTTTTGTAATTGTCCAACTGTTCTATAACTTTTACTGCTGAACTTTTACTTTTGTCTTCGTCTTTTCGTTCCAAAAACTCTATTTTGACAATAGGGTTTTGCGAATTTTGTTGCAAATGAGTTTTTAGCCAAACTTGCAAAGCCTCAAAATAAATTCTTTCTGTATCTTGACCTTCGGCTGCTATCACAAAAAATTTGCGATAATCTTTCGTTTGCGGTTTTCTGGGCGTAATGCCTTTTTGTGTTCTTGGCATAATTAGTTTTTTTGTTTTGTTTCCCAACCCAATTCTGAAATATTACCAATAAAAGGAATAGCCCCAAAACGACCTTGCAAATATGCCTTGCGAATGTCTAAATCCTTGCGAGGTGCAAATTCTTCTAAGGAATAACACTGCGTTGCACCGTTTTCGTCTTTTTCTGTAAACCAAATTTCATCACGTCTAAGCAAATCTAAGTTCAATAAGTTAGACTCATGAGTTGTTACAATAAGTTGATTTTCAACATTTTGCGAAATACTCAAAAACAATTCAATGATTTTATACGTCAATTCAGGGTGCAAACTGCATTCTATTTCATCTATGAAAACAACTAAGGGTAAGGCTTGTAAACAAGATAATAAGGGAATGAAATCTATAATTCTTTTTGTACCATCAGATTCTTCCGAATTATCAAATGCCACCTCTACATTATTACCTTTGTGAATGTTTAACTGTAATGCAACATCTAATTCATTTTTATCATTTCTATGGACAAAGAAATTTTGACGAGATTTATTAGTTGCTATTGAAAATCTATTGTAATTCATAAATTCAAGTAAATTGTTGCGATACTCTCTACTTATACTATCTATAAAATCTTTTTCCTTTACAGCAACTGCATTAATTTTTTTAATCCCAGTATTAAAATATGAAATATATTTATTCAGCAATTCTAAAAATGCAGGTATGCTTGTTTCATTATCTTTGTTTAATAGCTGCATATCTTTAATTGTATTTGGGAAAATTACGAGGAAATAGCTTGTCAAAAAAATGAAAATATAGTTTAAAGCCATTACTTTTTCATCTGCACCTTCCAAGTTTTTGCTATTAATTTCAGTCAAAAAAAGTTGGTCATGCTGCAAATCTTCAGAATAAACATCAAAACGGTTTTTTGTTTTTTTGTCTAATTTAAGCCCAAGTTTGGTAGTTATTTTACCTTCTGCATTGAGATTTCTCTCAAAAATTGCTTTTTCAGTTGTTTTATTTAGTTCAAAAAGCCATTCTTCTGTAATTTTTCTTTCATTCAGTTGTACCACAAAACCATAAGCATAGACTTTATTTGCAAGTTTTAGCTCAAATTCAAACTTTGTGGGCTTTTGCAAATTTTCTTTACCCAACCGAAAATGTTTATTATCTATGATAACATTCTTAATTCCACTTACAATAATTTGTTTCGCAAAATCAACAGCTTTTAGCAAATTGGATTTTCCCGAAGCATTTGCCCCGTAAATAACCGCAGCTTTTAGAACATCGACAGCCAAAGAATCTTGTTTTTTCCCTTTGATGATATGTGTTGGGTGATTTTCTGCATTGCCCGCCACCATCGAAAAAACAGTTTCTTTGTCAAAAGACATAAAATTTTCAACTTTGAAAGTAATTAGCATAATTGTATTTTTTTGTGCAATGTACGTGATTTTTTCACGTAAAAACAAAATTTAAACACTTAAATCGTAATCGTATCCACTTTTTTGGAAATAGTAGCAAAATACACATCTTCCAAATTAGCCTCGATAGGCTCAAAACTTGCATCAGGTTTTGCATCTGCTACTACGTGAATTTGCGTTTTGCCTTCGTGTAGGTGCGTAGAAATTACTTTATAGTCGGGTTTATTGCGATATTGCTCAATTTCTTGGCGGTTGATGAGTTTTTGCCACACTTTGCCCTGAATCTCACTCAATAAATCTTTTGGGTGTCCTTGTGCCATTACTTCGCCCAAACAAATAATTGCCATATCTTTACACAAATTACTCACGTCTTCGACAATGTGTGTAGAAAGAATTACAATCGTATTCTCGCCAATTTCACTCAATAAATTATGAAAACGGTTACGTTCTGCGGGGTCAAGTCCTGCGGTGGGTTCATCAACAATAATCAATTTTGGATTTCCGAGCAAAGCTTGTGCAATGCCAAATCTTTGTTTCATACCTCCCGAATACGTGCCGAGATTTTTACTTTTTGCGTGAGATAAATTCACTTTTTGCAACAAAGACGTAACAATAGCTTTTCTTTCCGAAGAATTTGTAATTCCTTTTAGGCTTGCAATGTGGTCAAGCATAGTTTCTGCCGAAACTTTTGGATAGACACCAAATTCTTGTGGCAAGTAGCCTAAGATTTTGCGAACTTCGTTTTTGTCTTTTAATACATTCAATTCTCCTAAGGTAACAGTTCCCGAATCTGCTTCTTGCAAAGTGGCAAGTGTACGCATTAGCGAGGATTTTCCTGCACCATTGGGACCTAAAAGCCCAAACATTCCTTTGGGAATTGTTAAGTTAATACCTTTCAAGGCGTGAACACCATTTGAATAGGTTTTAGATAGGTTTTTAATTTCGAGTTGCATAGGCTTTAAATAGAATAGTAACAGTATGGATTGCAAAATATAAATTTAACAAGAATAATAGAGTAATAAAATTATTTTACATCAATAGTTTACAAAAATACAACCATTTTTTTAACTATTTGGTAATCAAGTAGTTATCGTTGTTTTTTTTTACTATTTGTGTGCGAAAATGGGCAAAGTATGTGCGAATTTGGACAAAATATTTAATTCATTTTGCATAAATTTTTTAACAACTTGCAATATATTTTCATCTTTACGTTTATTTCCACCTAATTTTTTATTAAAATATGATAACAAGCACAAATTATAGTAACAGAAAAACAAATCTTGCCATTGTAGCAGCAGCTTTGGGCTATTTTGTGGATTTATACGATATTCTTATTTTTAGTATTGTTCGTACCAAAAGTTTATTAGGCATTGGTGTTTTGGCTACCGATTTAGTGCCAAAAGGCATTTTGTTATTAGATATTCAAATGCTTGGTATGCTTTTAGGTGGTTTTTTTTGGGGAGTTTTGGGGGACAAAAAAGGCAGATTATCTGTTTTATTTGGCTCTATTATTATGTATTCGGTAGCAAATTTGGCAAATGGTTTTGTAGAAACTGTAGAAAGCTATGCTTTTTGGCGTTTTTTTGCAGGAGTTGGTTTGGCTGGGGAACTTGGTGCAGGTTTGACTTTGGTACATGAATTAATTAGTAAAGAAAAGCGTAGCTTTGTAACTTCTCTTATCAATGTTGCAGGTATTCTGGGTGCTATGACAGGTGCTGTAGTTGGTGGTTGGTTTTCGTGGCAGACGGCTTATTGGGTAGGTGGTGGTATGGGTTTGTGTTTGTTGATTTTGCGAATAGGTGTTGTAGAGCCTCAGATGTTTATGACCGTGAAAGAGGAATCTGCGATTGAACGAGGAAATTTTCTGCTAATTTTTGCTACTTGGCAACGATTTTCCAAATACCTTGCTATTTTATTTATTGGTGCTTTAACGTGGTTTGTTGCTGCCATTATTATTTCCTTTACTCCTGAAATAGCAAAAGCTATGGGTATGGAAATCCTGCCCGAAGTTCCTATGGTAGTTTTGTGGGCATATACAGGTTTTGCGATAGGCAACTTGTCGAGTGGTTTTGTGAGTCATTATTTCAAAAGTCGTAAAATAGCTTTGTTTATTTTTATAACTTGGTTAGCATTAGGTACGATTGCATTTTTTGCTTTTGGCGGGCAGTCTGTTGCTTGGTATTATGCTATGATGTGTATGATGGGCATTGGTACAGGCAAAAATGCAGCACTTTTTACACTTGCAGCCGAACAATTTGGCACTAATATACGAGCTACTGCGGTTACCACTGCTACTAATTTTATTCGAGCTTTTGCTATTCCTTATACCTTATTATTCAAATTTTTGTTAGAAAAAATAGGAACAGTAAATGCTGCTATCAGTGTTGGAATACTTGCTTTTACGTTGGCATATTGGGCAATGATGCAATTAGAAGAAACATTTGGGAAAGATATAGATTTTATAGATTCCTAATTTTTTTATTATTTTTTTGAGTTTTAAAAAAATAATGTTAAATATTACAAAAAGTAAACCAAATATATTATTTTTAGCACCAAATTACATTTTTTTCAAATCTTTTCAAATTTTTAACACAAATTACTTATCTATGACAAAAAATCATCTTCTCTTTTTTGGGCTGTTATTGTCATTATGGTTGCAAACTACCATAGTGCAAGCTCAAGAACGTTGTGCCACGATGCTTCCTTATGCGTCCAGCAATGGCAAAAATCCTAAACTTAAAGCCTTAAACGAGTTTGAAAAACAACTACAAGGTTTTATTAAGGAAAGCCAATCACAACAAAGTAGCAATTTACACATTGTGAATGGCGTGTATAAAATTCCAATAGTGTTTCAAATTATTCATAATGGCGAGGCTATCGGTACAGGTACTAACGTATCTAAAGACAGAATTTTGGCACAGTTAGATGTACTTAACCAAGATTTTCGCCGTATTGCAGGTACACCAGGTTTTAATACAGACCCACGTGGTGCAGATACACAAATAGAGTTTATTTTGGCACGTCGCCGTCCAGATGGTTCTGCATTTCCAGCAGGCGAAGAAGGCATTGTCCGTACTAATAGAACTTCTATTCCTACTTTAGGTGCACCACCTTATGCTGCTCAAGGTGCAGATATTGAAAACAAAATTAAACCTTATACTACAGTAACTTTAGGGTATGATGCAACCAAGTATATGAATTTTTGGTCTATTAGCATGAGTGGTGGTGTTTTAGGTTATGCACAATTTCCTGTAACTTCTTTAAATGGTATGGACTGTAACCCAGGTAGTATCACAACAGATGGGGTAGTAATGGGACCAAATACGATTGGTGGTGGTGCTTTTGCAGCACCAGGAGCTGCACCTTACGACTTAGGTCGTACAGCAACTCACGAGATTGGACACTGGTTAGGCTTACGCCATATTTGGGGAGATGCTACTTGCGGTGATGACTTTTGTTCGGATACCCCTGTGCATCAAACAAGCAATTTTGGTTGTTTTACACACCCCAAAGCAAATACTTGCGGTACTGCTGATGAGATGTTTGAAAATTATATGGATTACACAGACGATTTGTGTATGAATATTTTTACAAACGACCAAAAAGTACGTATGCGTACGACTTTAGAAAACTTCCGTTTCTCTTTAATCAATTCTACTGCTGGTATTCCTCCTGCGGTAAATGATGCAAGTGTATTGAATATTGTAAGTCCTATTTCTGATGTTTGTGGTACTACAGTATCTCCTGTAGTAAGAGTGATTAACACAGGTTCGGCTGCTATTACAAGTTTATCTGTAGAATATCAAATAAATGCTGGTGCTATCCAAACTAAAGCATTTACAGGTTTAAATATAGCTTCAGGTGCAAGTACCAACTTAACTTTAGACCCTATTGGTGGCATTATCCTTGGTAATAATACAATTCGTGCTATTACAAAATTACCAAATGGAGCTACAGATACAAATACAACTTTAGATGAATCTAATGCTACTTTCACAAGTACTGGCGGTTTGATTCCATTAGTAGAAAATTTTGAAGGAGATTTCTTGCCTGTGGCTTGGGAAAAACAAAATCCTGATAATGATTGCGTTGCTTGGACACCTGCTGTAGGCGTAAATATCAAAGGTTCGAGTGGCGCAGTAACAAAAGCGGCTTATGTGCCATTTTTTAGAACTGCTACGTTAAATTTACAAGACATTTTGATTACTCGTATGATGGATTTGACAACTGCTAATGCAAATTCTCGTTTAGAATTTGATGTTGCTTATTGTCAAAAAACAAGTAATACAGACCGTTTACAAGTACAAGTTTCTACAGATTGTGGTACTACTTGGAATCCTGTAGCTTTATACGATAAACAAGGTTTGGCTTTATCTACTCGTCCTCCTTCGACCTCAGAGTTTTTTCCTGCAAATGCTTTAGAATGGAGAAAAGAAGGAATTAATTTAGGTGCATACGTTGGACAAAAAATAAAAATACGTTTTGTTGCTACAAGTGGAGGCGGTAATAATCTTTATATAGATAATGTTAGCTTTATTGACAAACCTACTTTTAGCTTTGCAACAAGTACCTTATCTACTACTGAAGCTAATACAACTGCTTTGCTTTGCTACGGTTATACAGATATTACAATACCTGTAAAAGTATCTTTTGCACCAACTGTTGCAACGGTATTAAATGTAGCTTTGACTGGTACACCAACCGCAACTGCAGGTTCTGATTTCCAATTATTAACTAATACTGTAACATTCCCTGCTGGTAGTGCTGCTGACCAATTGGTTACGATTCGTATTTTTGATGATGCAGCAACAGAAAATAATGAAACTTTTGCCATCGCATTATCTTTGGCAGTAGCCAATACAGGTTTCTTACAACCTGCAACACCTACTCATACGATTACGATTAGAGATAATGATGCTTTTCCATTGGCTACAGTTATTTGGACAGAAAATTTCGAAACACAAACAGAAGGTGCAGTACCTACTACAGGCACAGGCTGGTTGCGTAGAACTCTTACTGTAGGTGCAAATGACTGGGTAATTGGTTCTTCTACAGATGGTATTACAGGAAAATCTGCTTACATCTCTAACAATGCAACCACAAGACCTGTAGCTTATACAAGTGCTGGTGGGGCTGGAAATGGGGTAACTTCAAGAAGTCGTTTGGTATCACCTGCTATCAATACAACAGGTTTTACCAATCTTGAACTTTCTTTTGATTTCAAATGTATTGGTGAGGCTACAGTAGGTGGTACAGAAAACCTTTGGGATTTTGGTCGTTTGTTTTATGCAACAAGCCCAACAGGAACTTATCAATCTATTACAGGTGCAGGTACGCCAAGTGAAGCAACTACTACTACTGCTGATGGTGGTTTTACAGGGACTACACCTTTTGCAAATCAAGCCGATATTACTACTTTTACAGTAAGTTTGCCTGCGGCTTGTAACAATCAACCAGCTTTATATTTTATTTGGCGTTGGGATAATGACGCAAATGATGGAAATAATCCTCCATTTGTTATCGATAATATTGTTTTGGTAACAAGACCAACTCCAGTAATTGAAACAAATATTTTAAACTCATCTGTTTCAAGATATTTAGGTCCAAACTCAACAGTACATTTTTTCAATGCTGCTAATAAATTAGTTGCTAAAATTGAAAATCCTACTGCCCATGATTATGGTTGTACAACCGTGAGAGTAGATAGAGAAGGAACTACCAACAGAGAACTTTGGAATACTACTCCATCAACTTTCTTGGCAGAAAAAACTCTTTTGGTTACACCAACAAACCCTAATACTAACTCTACATTAAAAGTTACTACGTATTTTACGGCTGCTGAAGCAACTGCTTACAACACAGCAGCAACACCAAATACAATGGCTGCTAATGCAAATGTAATTAGTACAGGTGGTGCAATCAGTAACTTAAGTGCTGCAAATCCTTTTGCAAATGGTGCAACCAACAATGTGGGTGGTTCTTCGGTAAGAGGTACAACGCTTGGAGGTACAGACCGTTTTGTAGAATCTACATTTGCTTCTGGTTTGGCTGCTAACAATGGTTTTGGAACAGGAAATCCAAATGGACCTGCTTTGGTTTCATTTGTAAATGCTACTACCAATACTGCTGAAGCATCTACTACAGCAAGTTTGCCAGGAGATTGTCGTCCATATACAGACTATACCATTCCATTGCAAATTACTGCTGCACCTTTACAAGCATTAACAGTAACCGTAACTGTTAATCCAACAAGCACTGCAACAGCTACAGTAGATTATATCTTGCAAACTCCGACAGTTACATTCCCAACGGGTTCGGCAGCAAATCAAAATGTAGTGGTTAGAGTATTTGATGATGCAGCAACAGAGCCATTGGAAAATATCATTTTAAATATTGCAGTAGCACCTTCAGCACCAATTGGAGGCGTAAATATAGCAAGTAATAGTTCTATTACTTTGGTTATTCCTGCAAGTGATGCTTTTCCACCTGTTTCTACCTTATTCTCAGAAAATTTTGAAGGAGCAGGATTTGTAAATAATACACAATTCCCAATGAATGGCTGGACTATTGCAGATGTTACATCAGGCAATAACAAATGGATAATTGGTGCAAATGCTCCATTAGCTAATGCAGGTACAAAATCAGCCTATATTTCAAATACAACAGGTACTTCAGGAAATTATACCTATTCTTTAACTAGTACTTCAAGAACTAGGTTGATTTCTCCTGTTATAAATACCGTAGGTAGTACTAATATTAATCTTCGTTTTGATTTTATTTCTAATGGCGAAGTTATTACAAGTGTTTGGGATTATATGCGTTTAATGTACACATTAGATGGCACTACTTTTTTACCTATTACAGGGCCTGCTGATAATGTTACACAAACTTCACAAGCTACTGCTGGTCCTTTTTGGAGTGTAACAACCTCCACGCCTTATAGCATAACTCTACCAGCAGCCTGCGAAAATCAAGCTAATTTGCGTTTAGTGTGGCGTTGGGATAATGACGGTAGTGGTGGTATTCAACCTCCTGCATCTATTGATAATATTGTTGTTAGTTCAAGTGTTAATCCAACAGTAGAAACTGTATTAGCAACAAATACACAAGCAGTAGGTCCAAATCAAACTGTTTATTTCTATAATGCAGGTAAAATAATGGCACGCATCGTAAACTTATCTGCTCATGATTATGGTTGTACGACAGTAGCTATTGACAGAAATGGAAATGCTACAACAGACCTTTGGAATACAACCGCAGGCGAAAGAGTAGCAAATAAAACTTTCAGAGTTACACCTACTAACGAAAATGTAACAGGTAACTATGAAATAACTTTGTACCATGAAACTACCGAAGTGAATAATTGGCAGACAGCTACTTCCAAAGTTTGGAATACAGATGCTAAAATAATTCGTTCTGGAGGTGCTATCTCTGCAATTACACCAGCAGCACCAAATGCAAATGGTAATACCAATGTTATTGCATACACAACAAACAAAGCAGCTTATTTAACTACTAATAGAGCTACAACTGCCGTATTTAACTCTATGAGTTTAGGTGGTGGTTTTGCAGTTGGAGACCCAAATAATAGAATTATTTTAGGAACTATTACAGGAACTTCTTTCTGTCAAGGCAATGCAATCAGTGTACCATTTACAGCAGTTGCACCATTTATAACAGGTAACGTATTCACTGCACAGATTTCTAATGACAATTTTGCAACTTTTGCAACCATTGGTACATTAACTTCTACAACTTCAGGAACTATTACAGGAACTATTCCTACAGTTGCAGCAAATACAAACTATAGAATTAGGGTAGTAGGTTCTACGCCTGCTACAAATAGTAATGATAATGGCGTAAATTTAACCGTTACAACTACTTCAGTAGCTATTACAACCCAACCAACTATTACAGATGCTTGCGTTGGCAACAACCGTACATTAACTGTAGTAGCAACAGGGGCAGTTAGTTATCAATGGCAAGAAAAAGTAGGTACAGGTGCATTTGTAAATATTAGCAATACTGGGGTATATAGTGGTGCAAATACAGCAAGTTTAGTTTTGACTGGAGTAACAGTAGGTATGAATGGTAATCAATACCAATGCGTAGTTACAGGAACTTGTGGAAGTGTAAATACAACTGCACTTACTTTGGTAGTCAATCCAAATACTGCAATTACTACAGCACCAACTGCACAAAGTGTATGTTTGAATGGAAATGCAAGTTTCACAGTAGTAGCAGCAGGAGCAAATTTAACGTATCAGTGGCGTGAAAATGGCACTAACCTTACAAACGTGGCACCTTATAGCAATGTAGCAACAGCTACTTTAAATATTACTGGTGCAACCGCAGGTTTAAATGGTAGAACATACGACTGTGTAATTACAGGAACTTGTGGCAATGTTACCACAGTAGCAGTAGCTTTAACCGTTGTAAGTCCTTCTGTTGCAACTTTCAGTTATACAGCTTCGCCATATTGTAAAAATGCGACTAATCCAAGCCCAACTTTTACGGGTGGTGGCGTAGCAGGTACATTTAGCAGTACAGCAGGTTTAGTGTTTGTAAATACTACAACAGGTCAAATAGACTTAGCAGCAAGTACCGCAGGAACTTATACCGTAACCAATACCATTGCAGCCGCAGGTGG
>JBIKRY010000294.1:0-5887 GCA_044348925.1 Bernardetiaceae bacterium | reverse complement strand
CCTGTTTTTTGACTAAAAAATAGTTAAAATGTAGTTGAAATGTAGTTAAAATAGGGTTAAATGGTAGTTTAAACGCATTTCTACTATTTCATTAGATAACTATTTATTTTTTACTACTTTTTTCTTTATCTGCATAATATTTGGCTAAATTTAGTTCTTTGCTGATATTGGGTGTTTTTTTCCAATTTTTAGGGTTTTGCCATATTTGCCAATACGATTTTCGTTCCTGTAGCGTATCCTGCTGATATTTTCCTTTTTTCATCATTGTAAAGCAAGTTGTTTGTTATAAAATAGTTGGGTTTGTTCTGCTACTATTTTTGGCAAAATTTTCGCATAAATTCTTTCCGTTTCCTTGATACTTGAGTGTCCTAACATACGACTGACTACCTCCATGCTAATTCCTTCATTCAACCACATATAACCCGCAGTACGTCTGCCCACATGACTCGAAATAACTTTGTCTATATTGGCTAATTTTGCTATTTCTTTGAGCCTACTGTTATATTCTCCTAAATTCATAACCGTATTTTTCATATCCTTATCGTACTTTTCCAATATTTTTATAACCTTTGGGAACAAAGGAACTAAGTTATTTACGGCTGTTTTTACTCTATCCATTTTAATATAGGTACTGCCCTGTACTGTAATGATGTGCTTGTTATAGTCAAATAATTGTGTATCGGTGTAAGCTAAACCTGTGTGCATCTGAAAAATAAACAAGTCTAAGGCACGTTGCAAGACATCTGAAGCAACTTGCAAAGTCTCTAATCTTTCTACCTCATCACTTTCTAAAAAAACTTGATTTTCGGCTTTTCCCCTTGCTATTTTGTAATGTTCTAAGGGGTTTTTCTCTATCAATTCACGTTCTACTGCCCACTTAAAAACCTGTTTTAACATTCGCAAACTGCGTGAAATGTAATTTTGATTATTGTACCTGTTGTAATAGTTTTTGGTAGTAGAAAAATGCAAAACAAATTTATCGGCACAGGCTTTGTCAAAATCTATCATAGGCATAGTTTCAGTTTTGCAAACATTTTTCATATAATTAGAAAAAGTTATCCTAAAACTTTCATAGCGTTTTAGGGTACTTTTTGTTATCTGACCTGCTGTTTGTAGCAATTCTTTTTCCTCGATAAACAAATGATATACCTCCAAAACTGTAAGCAAAGGCTTATCTTTGGAGGTATAAGCCTGCCGAATATCATTAGCAGTAAAAGGCTGATTAGTCCTTACAAAATCGGAGTGCAACAGGTTTATATCTGTACGAATTTGCTGTAATCGGCTATTCATATACTCATATTGTTTACCTGTGATGCTTTGTTCGGCACTATTCCAATGTTTGGCTAATACCTTAATAGCTAATGAAAAATCATTTGCCTGTGTATTATTATAAGCTATGCGACCATAAAGTAGCACCATCTTTTTACTTTCTGTACTCTTGCGAGCAATGACCGTAAAACTAAACTTGCGTAGTTTTAGGTCTGGAACTTCTGCTTTTTTCATAATGATAAATTGACTGTTTGAAAGTTGTTTGTTTGTTGTTTGTTACTACACTAAAAATTGCAATGAATAATTTTAGACTAATAAAGGTTTATTAAGTCTTTGGGTGCTACATTCAAAACTTTGGCAATCCGTTCTATCTCATCGAGATTAGGTTGCACTTCGTTTTTGAGAAAAGCATAAAACCGTTTCTTTCCTATACCTAACTCTTTGAAAAACAAGTTATTAGGTTTGAATTTAAAGCCTTTGGTTTCTTTGGCTGTGATAACTTCATTTAATTTATTCATAAAAGATTATGTTTTTACTTTTTAGATTGTGCAATATTACGTATAAGATACTAAAAAACCAAATCTTTAATGTACTATTTTTACATTTTAAATTGTTTTATTGTAAGTATTAAATAACTAACTTTACACTATGAATAAGATTTATGAAAATATCAAAGCCATAAGGCAAACAAAAGGGCTAACACAAACCTATTTAGCTGAAAAAATAGGTATTGCTATAAACAATTATGGTAAGTTAGAACGTGGCGAAATTCAATTAACTATTGAAAGATTAGAACAACTTGCAGGAATTTTTGGAATGAGTGTTGTAGAAATAATAGAATACGGCACAATTACAAAAACAAAACAAGAAGATAATTTAGCAAAATTATTAGGTTTTAATTTAGAACGTATTATTGTAGATGTTCGTAGTACCAAATCTCGAATAGAAATCTTAACAAGGTGGGTACTTGGTAATAGGGAAGTTTACGAGAAATTGAATGAAACTTATTTAGCCTATCAACAGACAAAATATGAGAAAGATGTAGAAATGTTTTTGGCAGAAGGTATAAAAAAAGAAGATGTTTTGGCAATGGAAGTATTTCAGAAAGATAGTAAACTGTATAAAGCCAATTATGAAAGAAGTCTGGAACAATTCTTAAATCTACTTATTATGGATTTTACGCTTAGATTCAGTAAGCAACTACCTTACGATGGCTATAAAATAGACTTTGAGAAACTATTGCAGACAGATGATTTTAGTAGTTTGTAAGTATTTTTTGCACTAAAAAGAAAAATAATTTTAGTATATCTTCAAAACATTATAGCATTATGTAACATTATTGATTTTTTACATAATGCTTTTATAAGTAATTGATTATCAAATAGTTACAAGCCAAAAGCATTATAGCATTATAAAATAGAGAAATTATATATTACTCTCTTTTTTTGCACTAAAAAAGAAAAGTTTTATTTTGTGGAGTGTGTTGGGGTTTTGTTATCTTTCAGCAATAATAAGTTTTTTGATGACTATTTTGTATTTTCTGATGTAGAATTAGTGTAGAGAGTTTACTCTACACTGAACTTATCATAAGTTGCTGATAATCAAACAATTATGAGCTAATTTTCTATCAAAAAAAGTATAAAAAAGTTTATGTTTTGCGTGTAGAATTTACCACAACCACTTAAAACATATTTATAAGTAATTGATAATCATATAGTTATGATTTTTTGTCGACTCCCACCGTCTCCACAAAACAACCCGCACAAGGCGGGTTGTGCCTTTTAAAAGGCAATAAAGCATAGAACACCTAACATTTTGACTAAGCCAAAAAAGCAAAGTGTTAGCACTAAAAAATTAGTGTTAGCACCAAATTTAGGTTTAGTAGTCAAGTTATGGCATATCGCCATAGCTTCATTACTAAACTTTGTTTTTTATATGTTACAACAAAAAAGGTATTCTATGGAGATTTCATTTTGGCTTCGGAGTGTCAAAAACAGTGAACAGTTATTTATGGTTTACTGTGCAATTTCTATCAATGGTGATAGAGAAAAAGGAGCATTTAGCACAGGTGTAAAAGTTGCAGAAACAGATTGGTGTAGGCAACAACAACGAATAAAGGATAAAAATGGTAAAGTAATCCAAAACCACGTTGATAACCAGATTTTAGATAGGCATTATGCCGATTTAAAATCAATGTATTTGCAACTCACCGCCATGCAAAAGCCCCTTAATGCTCGCAAAATGAAAGAATACTATTTGCAAGGTTTTGATTTTACAGAAAGAGAATTTCTACATTATGCACAGGAGTATGTGCAAAACCGAAACAAATTAGTAGGAAAATTGATAACACAGGCAACTGCCATCAGAGGTCGGCAATGGTTGAGAAGGGTTACTGTTTGGTTGCAAGCTCGCAAACAAGAACATATTTTGCTTAACGAAATTAAGATTAAGCAATTTAATGACTTTGTAAATTATCAATTAACAGAAGCAAAATTTATTAAACACAAAAAAGAATGTATTGGATATGATGCAGAATTAGTCCGCAAAGATGCTTCATTTTTCAAAACAATTATCAAAGAGGCTTACAAAGAGGAGTTGATAGATAAAAATTTGATTAGAGATGAAAAAATAAAAGTTCCCAAAGAACAGAAGGAAGTTGTTTTTTTGGAAGACTTTGAATTAGACAAAATTCATCATCATCATTTTGCTAACGAACATTTGCAGAGAATAGCCGATTTATTTGTATTTCAAAGCTATACAGGCTTTGCATACATAGACTTGATGAACTTTGATTTTAGTAAAGATACTATTTTAGCACCTGATGGCAAGGTTTGGATTAGCAAAGATAGAACAAAGTCTGGCTCACAGGCATTAGTTCCGTTTTTCAAAAAGTCAAGGCAGATTTGGAATAAGTATAAAGGCAATTTGCCAAAAATAGCAAATGGCAATTATAATGCTTATTTGAAAGAAATAGCAGTTATAGTGGGAATAGGAAAAAATTTGACTACTCACGTAGCACGCAGAACCGCAGCCATGTTATTCCTCGAGCATCATTGCGACCTTGATACAGTCGCCAAAATGTGTGGGCATAATAATGCTAAGATGACAAAAAAATATTATACGAAAATAAGAATACAACGAATAACCGCACAATTAAGCAATAATGGTAGGTTAGAATGGTAAAGTAAATTATATCATAGTGAAATGTAATTACAAAGATATTAGGTAGAAAATAGTAGAAAAGTAGATGTAAGAAATGAATAGAAATAGGAGTTTTTAGAGATAGCTATTCACTTTTAAAATGAATACAGAAAAATGGGAAAAGAAGGAAATCAACATACATACGAATTTTTCATTCGTAAAGCCTATAATTATGATGATAGGAAAGACAAAAACGGAGCAAATTCTGACATATTTAATATGCTGATGATATCAGAAGAAGATACTTCGGTTGGTCAAAGCATAAGAAAGAAAAAACCAAACCTTTTAGCAGACATAAAAGGATATATTGCAAAAGCCATAGATAAATTCCAAAGCAGAAAAAAATTATTAGACACAGAAAAAGAGGCACTAGAACTTATGCAACAAAAGCTCATAGTAGCCCAAAATTCAGACGATTTATATAGCCTAATTCAACTTTCTTTACCCATGTTAGAACGTCTAACTGCCTGAATTTCGTTATAAAGTAATAGCAATTCAAGAGGAGTTTTGCTAAGCAGGTATTTTTTTTGCTTACGTTTTGTACTTCCAAAAATATTTATCACGTCCCAATTTTTAATAATTGCATCTATCAGTTGAGAAACTGAGAAATCGGCGATGCTTGTTATTTTACGCATATATTTAATAGTTAAAACCTATACAATTACAAAGGTAATAGTTTTTATTTATGATTTATGATTTTTTTTGACGTATAAAAAAATCATAAATCATAAATCATAAATCATAATTCATAATTCATAATTCATAAATCATAAATCATAAATAAATCCTTTAAATCCAAATCCTCACATACGCCGACACAAAATTAGTTTCTTGCCAAGTGTCATCTTCTTTGGTCTGTGCAGTAACCTCAAATTTTGCACGTCCAAACATTAGCAAAGTGTGGTTAATAGTAATCGTAGTAGCTTGTGTATTTGGCACAGCTACAGTAATAGTTTCTTGCGAATTGTCCTCATACGTAATTACAATTCCATAACGTACATTTTCCTGTGTGGTCGTATAAAATGAAACCAACCGAATACTAATTTGCAAATTGTTATCTACAGAAGAAAATCCGTTGTTATCTATCACCAACAAAGCTCGCATAGCCTTGCCCCAATTTCTACGAACCGTAGTAAGCCCATTATTCCACACATAATTAGATACCAAATAATAAGGGTCGTTACTAATCAAATCTCCTAAATTTCTACTCACAGGTGTACCTCCACTAATAGCAGGAATATGCTCTGCAAAACTTTTGCTTGCAATACCAATGCCTGCACTATCTTGCAACACTTCGCCAAGTATGCTATTTTGAATACCAAAATAGCCAATTTGATACGCAAACTTTACCACATCTGGCAATGGGCAGTTATCCAAACGCACAAGCGTAGTTTGTCCGCCAACTACTACAGCATAG
>JBIKRY010000049.1:0-19899 GCA_044348925.1 Bernardetiaceae bacterium | reverse complement strand
CAGAATTTCCATTTCCAATAAATTTTTTAATTGGTATTTTAAGTTGTCTATATTGCTAAAATATTGGGCAATTTTTTTACCATCTGTAGCCAATTTGTCTTTAAACTTAAATAAACTTAACAAATCTGTATCACTTGTTTTTTTACGAACTACAGGAGTTAATTCCTTGAAATAGGTATAAAAAGTAGCTAATTGCTGGCGGTTTTGGAAATTTTCGTAAGCCATTTTGAATTGTTTGCGGTAATTTTTGTCTATTTTGGTATAAAACAATGCCAAAAATACTTTACAAACTTTCAATTTGCTTTGCAAATCTATTTCCAAAGCATCTATTTCTGTAGTATCCGTCAATAACTCATCACCAAATTCCCATTCCACCACTTCCAAACTAATCCCATGACGAATTGTTTTCTTTGCTTCCAATGCAAAAAACTCAAGCAAAGCCTCTCTTTCTTCTCGCAATTCTATAGGAGAACATAAAAAAATGCGAATTTTCACCAAACCTTGTCGCATTGCTTGTAGATTGGTACTTAATATTTCGGCAGATTTTACTTCTAATTGGCGTTGTAAATTTTGGATAATCTCTATTTTTTTGCAGGTTTTATCTTGAAAAAAGTTAATTTCTACTACCAATTTTGGTCTGCTGTCTTGTAAAAATGTAACTTTCCCTAATACATAATCTAATTCTTTTTGTAACATTTCCTGTTCCCAAGCCAAATCTTTGAAAAAAGATTTTAACTCAAACATCTCTTGAATAGACAATTTGCGTTGCAAAGTAAGCATATCTACTTCCAAATTATTGCCTACAAACAAATGCAAAAGATTATCTATCTGCTTGATAGTGAGGTTTTTAGCAGATACAGTAATTTGTAAACCTTCTTGATGCTCGGCTATTTCCCACACAATTTCTCTACCTTCTATCTGCCAAACAAAATTCTTAAATCCTATCAAATATTTATGCAATACATTTTGTAATAATTTATCCATTTTCCAAATGGTCGTATGTGGTTTTTCGCCACGATTTTCGTCCAAAAACTTCATAATTTGGCGTGCATCCATATTGCGTAATTCGGGCATTTCGCCAAATGGATTATCTTCCAAATCCCAATGTTGTAATTTTTCGGGAACATCAGCAAAGGAGATAGGAATTTTTTGAAAACTGTTATTGCTACAATCTAAATAAACTAATTTGTGTAGATTTGCAATACTACTTGGCAGAGATTGTAATTTATTGCTACCACAATACAAACCTTGCAAATTGCTAAGATTTCCAATCGTATCTGATAAAACTTGTAGTTGATTATTGACACAATATAAAAACACTAAATTTTTCAAATTGCCGAGCATACTTGGCAAATGTTGTAGTTGGTTATTGCTACAATATAATTTTTGTAAATTGCTTAAATTGCTAATATTTTCAGGTAATTCTGTTAATTTATTATTACTACAGTCTAAATATTGCAAATTTACTAATTTTTCTATACTTTCTGGCAAAGTTTGTAATCCATTGCTACTACAATCTATGTACTGTAAATCTGTTAAAGTACCAATATTGTCTAAATAGTTTTTTAGATTCGTACCTGTAATCGTGATGCGTAGTAGTTGCTGTAATGCTTCGAGTTTGGTAGTTTTTAGGCTTATTTTGTGTAATTGTACAATTTTTAGGTCTTTGAAATGGTGCAAAGGAATGGCAAGTTCTTGGGTAGAATTGTAATTAATTAGGTCAAGTGCCTGTAAATTTACGCATTGTAATAGCAAATTTATTTCTTTTTCGCTAAATGAATTAGGTAAAATAAGTTGTATATAGCGTATATTTTTGGCGGTTTCGGTGCTAAGATTTTGCAAATCTTCGAAAGTATGCACATAAGCAGTATTTTTTTTAGCTTGGTATTCGTTGGCAAAATCTGCCCAACTTTGCTTGATTTTTTTGCTTGTTTTGCTTTTTGCTATTTCTTTGAAAAAATTGTCTGTAAATAATTGTTCGATGATTTGCATAAAAAATAAGATGTGTCCGCAAAAATAGGCAAAAGCAAAGAAAGAACAAGTATTTTATCGAGCTATTTATGTGAAGGCATTATTTCTTAAATTTTACCTTAAACTTGGCAGGTGCTATGATTGGTTCGGCAATAAAATCGGGCAATTTGTTGAGATATGGTTTAATGGTAGAATCTATTGGATTAAACAAACGGTAGTCCAAAATAATGTGCATCGTATCAGGAACTAATCTATCGGGTAGATTTTCGGGAATTTGGTACTGCACAATGCCTGTAGTTTCTTGGACAAAACTCGTAGAATCTTTTGGAAAATAGAGCAAAGTTAGTGGCAGAATTTTACTATTTTTGATAAATGGTGCTACCGTAAAACTTACATTTACGTCTTCTTGCGTAGATTCCAAATGTAAATGCTCTGGAAGTGCTACTTTTGTTTTGCGATTATAATCTCTTGCTATGTCTGTATCTTGTAAGGTAACAAAAATAGTATCTGAAATTTTATCCACTAAAGACACTGCCCCTTTAAATATCATTTTAGCAGGTTCTATATGAATAGGCGAAGTAATCCGATAATTTTCTCGCAGGGCAATATCAGGGGCATGGATACGGATAGCAACTTCTTTGGAGGCAAGTTGCTCATAATGTAAATCTAAAGAATCGGCTACAAAACCATTGATTTTTAAATCTACCAAATTTTTTTGCAACACTCCCAAAAAAGAATTTAACGCCAAATGACGAACCTTGGTCGGATTTTTTACTTCTACGTGAATAGGCTCTATGCCAAGCCCAAGTTTTGTACGCAAAATAGCCCAACCTTCCCCAAAAACATTTAATTCTATAAATTTTGGTGTAGGAATTAGTGCTACCACATTACTTTGTTTGATAGTCAATTCTAACGGATATTTTACTTTGGTACTATATGTTTTGTTTAAGGCATGGAAAAACCAAATCACTGTTGCCATTGCAATACAAAAAAATATACCCTTAAAATCTATGCGGCGATATACCATAATAAAGTAATAGCTATGAAAAATTATTTCTGCAATAAAAAGATAATTCCTTGGTTAACAATAATTTAAAAATATAATTTAGCTAATTTTTTTATTTTTAGCTTTCCATATTGCTCTCTTGTATAAAATACAAAGGTCTTTGTTTGACATCTGTATTGATTCGGCTGATATATTCGCCAATAATTCCCAAACTTACTAATTGCACACCACCCAAAAACATCATACCAACCATCAACGATGCCCAACCTGGTTCTGTGTTATCTTTGGTAAAATATTTGACATAAAACGACACTAAAATCATCATAAATGCTATCAAAGATACCAAAAAACCCATAGCAGTTACCATTTTGATAGGAAAATTAGAAAATGAGGTAATGCCGTCTAAAGCAAATTTTATCATTTTTTTGTAAGTGTAGCCTGTTTTGCCTGCATTTCGTTCTTCGCGTGCATATTCTACAAAGGTTTGTTTGTAACCTATCCATGAGATTTGTCCTCGCAAAAACTTGCTTGTTTCGGGCATTTGCCGCAATGCAACTACTACTTTGCGACTTATCATACGAAAATCTCCTGTATCAACAGGAATACTGATAGAGGTTATGGAAGAAAGCAACCGATAAAATAGTTTTGCGGTAATTAATTTCATAAAACTTTCGCCTTTTCGAGCTTTGCGTTTGGCATATACTACCTCATAGCCCTCTTGCATTTTGGCATACAAGTCTTGTATAAGTTCGGGAGGGTCTTGCAAATCTGCATCAATAATTACAATATTCTCTCCTTCGGCTTTGTCTAAACCTGCACTTACTGCTATTTGGTGTCCAAAATTGCGACTCAAATCTATATATTTTACTTCTTGGTGCTGTGTTGCCAACTCTTTTATCAAAAGTATCGAATTATCCAAACTGCCATCATTGACAAAAATAAGTTCATAACTTGTTCCCAAATTTTGCATCACTTTTGTTAAACGTGCATACAACAACCCAATATTTAAGGATTCGTTATAAATTGGAATAATTACAGAAATCTTCGGCATATACTTTATTTTATTTGTATTCTCTCTTTTAGCTATACTAAAAATTAATTGGTTTTATCCAAAGATGTCATCTTTTTTTCAAAGATGACATCTTTATGTTCTGTTTTTTATAAAATTATTTTAGTTTTAGTATAACTTGTTGTGCAAAGCTATAAAAAATATCTCTCTCTTGCAAACTTTACAAAATGCGAATAATTTTGCCAAAGAAAAGCTACTATTTATTGCTTATATTTTGTGTAATTAATTATTTATCTTACCTTTATTATCAATTTTAATAGAAAAAATGTTACAAGAAATTCAACACAAAATAGATTTTAAAACCAAACCTATTGGCTCTTTAGGCAAGTTAGAAAGTATTGCAAAGCAAATATGTTTGCTACAAAATACCTTATCACCAAGCCTCAACAATCCGCATTTGCTTGTATTTGCTGCCGACCACGGCATTGCAAAAGCTGGAGTAAGTGCCTATCCTGCCGAAGTTACGCCACAAATGGTGCTTAATTTTTTGGCTGGCGGTGCAGCAATCAATGTTTTTTGCAAACAAAACGGCATAAATTTGCAAGTAGTAGATGCTGGTGTAAATTATGATTTTGAAAAAAATAGTAATTTGATAGATGCAAAAATAGCAAAATCTACCAAAAATTTTCTATTCGAAAATGCCATGACAAGTGCCGAACTTACACAATGTTTTGCACATTCCAAAAATATAGTAGAACAAATAGCTAACAAAAATTGCAATGTAATTGGATTTGGAGAAATGGGAATTAGCAATACCTCTTCTGCAAGTATGTTAATGAGTACATTATGTAAAATACCAATAGCAGACTGTATAGGACGTGGCACAGGGCTAAATGACGCACAACTTACCCAAAAAATTGCTATTTTGACCCAAGCACAACAAAATCATCAAAACCCCAAAAATACAATGGAAACATTAGAATTTTTTGGTGGCTTCGAAATTGCACAAATTTGTGGTGCTATGCTAAGTGCCTATCAACAAAATATGCTAATTTTGGTAGATGGATTTATTGCAAGTGTTGCGTTTTTGTGTGCCTATACCATACACCCAAATATAAAAAACAACGCTATTTTTTGCCACCAAAGTAACGAACAGGGACACAAAAAATTACTTGATTTTCTGGAAGTAGAGCCTATTTTGCAACTTGGTATGCGGTTAGGCGAAGGTACAGGCTGTGCAGTTGCCTATCCAATTATTACGAGTGCAGTAAATTTTGTCAATCAAATGGCAAGTTTTGAAAGTGCAGGAGTTAGTAACAAAGAATCCTAAATCGAAAATCCTAACAAACAATATGACAAATATAGAACAAGAAAAATTGCAAGAAATCAAAGACCTTTCTGCAAAATTAAATTATTACAATGAACAATATTATCAAAAACACGAAACCGAAATTTCTGATTTTGAATTTGATACACAGTTGCTAAAATTGCAAAATTTGGAAAAGGAATTTCCACAATTTATCCAAGCAGATTCGCCTACTTTGCGAGTTGGTGGCACTATTTCCAAAGAATTTAGCCAAGTAAAGCATCGGTATATGATGTTATCGTTGAGTAATACGTATAATGCGGAGGAATTGCGGGAATTTGATGAGAGAGTTGCCAAAGGACTCGAAGGGCAACCTTACGAGTATATTGCCGAAATGAAATATGACGGCGTGGCAATTACCTTGATTTATCAAAACGGCATTTTGACCAATGCCGTAACTCGTGGAGATGGCGAGCAAGGAGATGATGTAACTTTGAATGTGAAAACTATCAAAACTGTGCCTTTGAAAGTAGTAGGCGAAGATGTGCCTGCCTATTTTGAAGTGCGAGGCGAAATTTATATGCCAAGAGAAAGTTTTGAGGCTATCAATGCCGAAATAGAAGAAGAAAACAAAGAAAGAATAAAAAAAGGAAGCAAAACACAAAATTTATTGGCAAATCCAAGAAATGCTACCTCTGGCACTATCAAAATGTTAGATTCTGGTGTAGTTGCCAAGAGAAATTTGGCTTGTTTTGTTTATGATTTGTTGGGGGAAAATCTGCCTTTTGCTACTCATGAAGAAAGTTTACTTGCACTTAAAAAATGGAAATTTAATGTTTTTGCAGACAATAGAAAATGTAAAAATATAGACGAAGTTTTGGCATATATCGAAGAATGGAGTAGCAAAAGATACGATTTGCCATTGGATACAGACGGGGCAGTCGTCAAATTGAACAACAAAGAGCAACGTGAAAATTTAGGTTTTACTTCCAAAAGCCCAAGATGGGCAATAGCCTACAAATACAAAGCCGAAACCGCAGCCACTATCGTAGAATTTGTAAGCTACCAAGTAGGCAGAACTGGTGCTATTACGCCTGTTGCCAACCTAAAACCTGTAAAACTTGCAGGAACTACCGTAAAACGTGCAACTTTACACAATGCAAATGAAATAGAAAGATTAGATTTGTATGAAAAAGATACTGTTTTTGTAGAGAAAAGTGGCGAAATTATCCCTAAAATTATTAGCGTAGATACAAGTAAAAGACAAGCAAACGCAAAAAAAATTAGCTATATTAGCCATTGCCCCGAATGTAATACGCAACTATTGAGAAACGAAGGCGAAGTAGCTTTTTATTGCCCCAATGAACAAAGTTGCCCACCACAAATTAAAGGAAAAATAGAGCATTTTGTGAGCCGAAAAGCAATGAATATAGATAGTTTGGGTGGCAAAACTGTAGAAACTTTGTTTGATAAAGGTTTGGTAAAAAATATTGCAGATTTATATACGCTTGATTATGAGTCTGTTATAAAATTAGATGGTTTTCAAAAAACTTCTACCACAAATATGTTGCAAGGCATTGAAAATTCTAAACTACAACCTTTCAAAAATGTATTATTTGGTTTGGGAATCCGTTATATTGGTGAAAATAGTTCTGAAAAATTAGCTGATTTTTTCAAAAATATAGACAATATGATGGCTGCAAGTGTCGAAGAATTGCAACAATGTCCTGAAATAGGCGAAAAAATAGCCATTAGTTTAGCAGCTTTTCTCAAAGAACCCGAAAATATAGCTTTGATAAACCGTTTACGAGTAGCAGGTTTGCAATTTGAAAGCAAAGGAAGTGATAAAGTTGTACTTAGCGACAAGTTGGCAGGCAAAACTTTTTTGATAACAGGCACTTTAGAAGGTTTTAGCCGAGAGGAATTAGAAACACTTATCGAGCAACACAATGGAAAAGTATTATCTGGCGTATCAGCAAAACTAAATTTCTTGATTGCAGGCTCAAAAGCAGGCTCAAAACTCGAAAAAGCTACCAAATTGGGAGTTACTGTGCTTAGTGAAAAGGATTTTTTGCAAATGATAGCATAAAATAGAGTTTACAATCAGAGTTTGATAACAACCTCATTAATTTGTTGTGTTGAACGAAGTGAAACAACTGTAATAGTTTCAGATGTTTTGCAAACTCAAGATAACAAATTAATTGATTTTATCCAAAGATGTCATCTTTTTTTCAAAGATGACATCTTTATGTTCTGTTTTTTATAAAATTATTTTAGTTTTAGTATAATTTTACTTATTTCGCCTACATTTTTCACTGCAATAAATTACTTCGTCCCAATTTTTTTCCCATTTTTTTCGCCAACTAAAAGGTCTTTGACACACAGGACAGAGTTTTTGTGGCAAATCAGATTTTTTTTTATGTTTCATACCGCATCTTAATAAGGTAGATTTTGTAAATAGACGTGATTAATTTTTGTTTTGTAAGATTTTTTTAGTGTAAAAATTCCGTTGGAGGTTAAGATTACATCTCAAAACTCACGTTTGCAACGGGAAATTTACAGTAACTACATTTTTAGATTTACTCTGTTTCCAAAATAGTTTCAAAATTGTATAAAATCAAAATTATATAATTTTTCATTCACATTGCTGCATATATCGTAAATTTCTAATAACATTTTATTCACATTCACTTAACAGCCTTTACCTACCTTTGCACCAAAATAAAACACACCAAGTATATGCAAAAAATTCTATTATTTCTATCATTATTTTTATTAGTTACTTTTTCTTATGCACAGACAGGCATTGTCAAGGGCAATATCAAGGATAAAAATACTTCTGAAGGACTTGTCGGGGCAACTGTGATGCTCGAAGGTACTACCATAGGTACAAATACAGACATAGAAGGTAATTTTTCTTTTAAAGCAACTGTTGGTACTTACAATTTGATTATTTCTTTTATTTCCTACAAAACACAAAAAATAGAGAAAATCAAAGTAGAAAATGGCAAGGCTTTGACTATGAACTTAGTAATGGAAGAAGATAATTCGAGCTTAAACGAGGTAGTAGTAATGGGAGTTCGTGAAACTAATACAAGTGTTGCAGTAATTAGCGAAATTAAACGTATGGAAACTGTAGCAGTTGGGGTTTCGTCAGAACAAATGAACAGAACTTTGGATAGAGATGCAGGGCAAGCAATTAAAAGGGTTCCTGGTATTTCTATTATAGATGACAAATTTGTGGTTGTACGAGGTTTGTCAGAAAGATATAATACTGTATTGTTGAATGATGTAATTACACCAAGTTCGGAAGTAGATTCAAGAGCCTTTTCTTTTGATATGATACCAACAGGAGCATTAGACAAAATGTTGGTCTTAAAATCTGCAAGTGCCGAAAACCCAGGTGATGTGGCAGGTGGGGTAATCAAACTTTACACAAAAGGCTATTCCGACCAAAATTCAATGAATGTAAGTTTTTCGACAAATTATCGTGTTGGAACAACTTTTCAAAATGCTTTAATGCAAAAAGCAAGTTCGACAGATTTTTTAGGATTTGACAACAGTCGCAAATTACCAACCAATTTTCCTGCATATTTAGATGGTTCTTCGGCAGAAAGAGCAGACGCAGCCAGACTGTTGCCACAATATTATGACGCAAGCACAAAATCTCTGTTGCCTGATATGCGTTTTGGATTTTCGTTAAACCGTAGTTTTGTTGTTAGAAATATGAAAATAGGCAATATGACCGCCATCAATTATAGCAATAGTAACCAATTTATGAACATAGAACGTAATTTGTATGACAACAAAACAAATGATACAGATATTGCCAATCCAAATTATAAATATAATGATGAAAATGCACAGAATAATGTACGTGCAGGTATTATGCACAATTGGTTTGTGATGTTTAATCCAAATAATAGAATAGAATTTAGGCACTTGTTTAATCAAATTGGAATTACAGAAAATGTGCTTAGAACAGGTACAAATTTTGGAAATGGGTTTAATGTAAGAAATTATGCTTTTCGTTACGAAAGTCGCAGTATTTATTCAGGGCAATTGGCGGGGTATCACGATTTGAAAAATGACAAAACTAAAATTACTTGGGTAAGTGGCTTTGGTTACACAAATCGTCAAGAGCCAGATTATCGCAGAGTTCGTACCAGAGATAACGGAAGTTCAGAAAATTTTAGTGTTTCTATTCCATCAGGTGCAACTACTTTTGATGCAGCACGTTTTTATTCGGCTTTGACAGAAACAAGTTTTATGGGCAGAGGTGATGTGGAACACAAAATTAAATTAGGAAGTGCAAAAAATCAAGGTAAAATTCGTGCAGGTGTTTATGTAGAACGTAAAGACCGTAAATTTAATGCACGTTGGATGTCTTATACAAAATCTCCTGTTGGTTTTAACAATAATTTGAATAACGCACCCATTAATTCTATTTTTAATAACGCCAATGTTACAGGAATTGACGGTTTTACCATGGCAGAAGGTACAACAGCCCAAGATGCTTATAAGGCAAATAATACACTTTTTGCTGCATATATTTCTGCTTCATTGCCAATTACAGACAGATTTACTGCAAATATTGGCTTGCGTGGCGAATTTAATGACCAACGCATCAATTCGGCGGTAAGTGGTGCAGGGCTTATCAATGTAAAACAAGCACAATTTACGCCAATGCCATCGGCAAATTTGACCTATAATTTGACTGAAAAACATTTGTTACGTGCAGCTTACGCCTACACCATTAACCGACCAGAATTTAGAGAACTTGCCCCATTTATGTATTATGACTTCAATTTAGACCTAAATATACAAGGTAATCCAGATTTGAAAGTTGCAAATATTCATAATGTAGATTTGCGTTATGAATGGTATCCAAGTGAAGGCGAAATGATTTCGGTAGGTGCTTTTTACAAATATTTTTCAAATCCAATAGAAACACAAACTGTTGTTTCGGGAGAAAGTCGTTTGTTTGTACCTTTCAATGCACCTTCGGCAACAAGTTATGGTGTGGAATTAGACATTCGTAAATCATTAGGAACTTGGACACAAGCACCTATTTTAAGAGATGTAAGTTTAGTAGCAAATTTGTCATTAATTCATAATCAAGTAAACTTAGGTAATGTTTTGACCGCCATAGACAAAAACAGACCCATGATGTTTCAGTCGCCTTATGTGGCAAATGTAGGTTTGTTTTATAATAATGAAGCCTCAAAAACACAAATTAACTTACAATATAACGTCTTAGGCAAACGTATTTTTACGATTGGTGACGTGCAATATCCTACACAATATGAAATGCCTCGCCATTTAGTAGATTTGGCAGCAAGTAAGAAATTTGGTAGAGTAGAGGTAAAACTTGGTATTTCTGATTTGTTAAACTCGCCATACCGCATTATTCAAGACAGTGGTTCTCGTAATGGAACAATTACAGATACAGACGAAACTATTATTCAATATCGCAGAGGAACTTCGGTTTCGGTGGGAGTTGCGTATGGGTTTTAAATCTATACGTTAATTTTATACGTTGGCAATGGTGCTTTTCGCACGGGGCTGCCTAAGTCTTGACAAGCGTATAAAATTGAGTTCAGTACAAATTCAAAGTGCAAAAGTGTACGATTGTCAAGGTGCGAAAAGCACCATTGCCAACGTACTTAATTACAAAATAGTAACACTAAACATTAATACTTTACTTAAAACAATGAAACTCAAACTATTCACAATAGCCACACTTAGTATTTTAGGTTTAACAACCTGTGAAAAAACACCTGACCCTTGTGCAGCTATGAAACCTGTATCTGCTGACTTTTCTACTTCTGTAGATGGATTAGAAATGGACACTTTTTGGATGCCCGCAAGCGTAACTTTCAAAGCTAAAGATTCTACTGCCCAAAGTTATGAATGGTCTTTTCCTGATGGCATAAATACAAGCAATAAACGCAGCTTTTCACTATTGTTTGCCAATGATACAGGCAAGGTAGATGTGCAACTTATCTTGAAAAGCAAGCCACAAACAGCTTGTTTCCCTAAAGATGATGGTATAGATACAGTAAAAAAAACAATGTATTTTTTTAATAGGGATATTGTAACAAAATTGTCCTATATAGGCACATTTGTAGGTACTGAGGATATAAATCCTACAAAAAAATTTGAAATACATATCAAATATTTTGACGACCCAGACCCAGAACCTATAAAAAATTTCTGGACAGGTGTGAGAATTTTTAACCTACCCGAAGGCTGTGGAAATGGAGATACAACAATTACGTCATATAGCCCACCCGTAGACGGAAATTATAAGGCTTTTACTTTTGGTACTGGTGGTTTATCCCATAATGGTTGCCCATCACTTGGTGGCAAAGGTATTATGATAAATAAAGATAAAATAGTGATTGATTATTCCTTTATTGTTTGGAATGGTGCTAAAAAGAATTATGACACATTTACACGCAAATTTACAGGTTATCGCAAAAAATAAATTTTAATTCCTATTTCTTAAGTTAAACTTTCTCTTTACAGATGAAAACTTTTAAAATATTGCAAGCATACTTGCTTGTCTTAGCTTTGTTTTGCCCAAATCTTTTGGCACAAACACCCTATATCTCACGCACACCTTGCCCTGTGCGAGGATATGATGCAAATGCTGTCTTTGACTGGACACAAGACCATTATCCATTTTATATTATTGGACTTGGTTTTCATCCCATGCCTTCACCTTGGGTAGATTATGCAAATAATTTTAACCTCGGAGATTTTCAATATACAGGTAGAGCAAACTATGCTCCTGAATATGGTTGGGTATTGGTAAAAAAAGACTTCGGAACTTTAGGTTTCCCCATAGAACACCCTTACCTTATTCTTTACAATAAATTTAGGGGAACTCTGCGAATTTTTGTAGCCATTACCTCCCAACAAGGTACTGCACAAAAAGCCGTTTTTAAAGTGTGGTTTCCTAGTGAATCTGGTAATAAAACACCATATAAATCGGGTATTTTTGAATTTAATCGGGCAGGGAATAGTTTTAATGCTTTAGATAAATTTGATAATCAAATACCATTTATGAAAACCTCAAATGAGTATGCACATGCTCTTCCGTATTGGCTTTATACAGATATAGCTACTGCCTATGACCCTTGCACATGCAATTATAGTTCTAAATTTGCTTTTGATGTGGAACTTATTAATACAACAAATTTACAATTTACAGCAAATGGCAATATTGTGCAACAAATAGATAGCACAGGTGCTGGTGGTGGTGGTCGCCAAAATTTATTGCAAATTGGTACGGGTGCAGTAGCAGCAGGTACAAGTTATCATGGTATAGCAACCAATGGCATAAGTGCTATAGACAGTATTTTTCATACAGTTACTAAATCTCCTTTTATTAAAAATTGGATACCAGGACTTGCAGCTGCAGTAGGTGTTCTTGATTTTTTATCAGGTGCTTTTGGAGAAACCACACCTCCACAACCTATGGCTTTCAAAATGGATTTACAAGCAACAGGAAGTTTGGTAACAAATTTACCACATAAACAACAGAATACAGATGTGCCAGGTACAGAGCATATTGGCAGACCATTAATTCCTATTCATTATGATAATGTGATGGGAGTGTATAATTTATTGGAAACGCCAAAGGCATTTTGGTATAGACAAACAGATTATGGCAATGGTTCTTCTCATTCAGTAGGTGTAAGAATACCTAACTCAATAAAATATGTGCTAAACCCTAACGCAGAAATAGATTTAGATAAGTTTGATATTTATGGGGCAATAGAGTTAGAAGTTTCTAATAGCCCATATCCTCATATAGATGTTACATCGAGTACACCTAACGTATTTAAAATCAAGGATTTAGAGCCAAATAAACAACTTTGGCGTAGTACTACTTATCCTTTAGCATCTTTAAAAGGTGTAGTTGTTTCTTTAACATCAGACATCAATGCGATGCCTATACCAAGGTCTAATAGCCTTAAAATTGAACGTAGTTATTTACGTCTTACCCTAAAACATAAACGTAGTATTACACCAACTGAGGAGATGGAAGAAATACATATAGGTCGTTTTTTATTAGACCAAGAAAAGTATTTGGGTAGCACTTTTTATCCTGGTGATGAACCTTTATTTAATCCACCAAATAAAGTAGAGTTGCAAGAGATGCAAGATAATGCATGGCTTAATTATTTGAATAATCCTTTGATTATTCCAGCAGGAACCACCAAAACTGTATATGCTTCTACATCTATATTTATTGCCAATTTGCAAGTTATAGGTGGTGGTATTTTGCGAATCATGACAGGTACACCAAGCCAAACAAACCCGAACTTCCCCAATTTTCAGACCAGTTCGGGAGATGTTTTGGATATTTTGGAGCAAAATGGACAAATAGAATATGCAGTTGGTGTCCCAGACCTTATCAAAGGTTTATTACCACCAGTTAGTGATGCTGATAAAGGGAAACCAGTAAGTGCTTTTTGTAGTAATAGTGTTTACATAAACCGAGCTAAAAACTTTGAAGCCAATAAAGACGAAGAACTTAGCTCTTCTGTATTACCAACTTCAACACCCCAATCGGATAATTTAAGCATTTACCCTAACCCAACAGCAACAGATGCTACTTTTAGTTATGCTATTACGAAAGCAGGTGCTACAAAAATTATGGTTACAAACATACTTGGGATTGTAGTGAGTGAGTTGGTATATGTAGAAAATCACGAAATAGGTATTTTTGAAGTCAATTTGAATACGCAAAACTTGCCTTCAGGTATCTATTTATGCGTTTTGCAAACCGTAGAAGGTGTGCAAACACAAAAATTAATAATAAATAAATAGTAACACTAAACATTAAACTTTACTTAAAACAATGAAAACAATGAAATTATTTTCGAAATCATTTTCAAAAATGCTTTTAGTAGCTTTGGCTGCTGTAACTTTTGCTTGTAGTGATGATACAACAACTACAACAGTTACAAAACCTACAACCAATACCGTTGTAGATGGTGCAACGCCAATAACTGTAAACACCAGATGGACAGCCGACAAAAGGTATTTATTGCAAGGCACTGTTTCTGTAAAAGCAGGTGCAACGCTAACCATTGACCCAGGCACAGTTATTTTGGGAGATAAAGCTACAAAAGCCTGTTTGGTTATTGAACGTGGTGCAAAAATTAATGCCGAAGGTACGGTTACAAAACCTATTGTGTTTACGTCTGCACAGCCAAAAGGCTCACGTAGTTATGGAGATTGGGGTGGAATTATTATTTTGGGTGATGCACCAACCAATAAACCAACGAACACAATTATTGAAGGGATTAATAATGCACCATCTTATGGTGGCACAAATGCTAATGACAACTCAGGAATTTTGAAATATGTTAGAATTGAATTTTGTGGCATTGCTTTATCTCAAAATAATGAAATTAATGGTTTGACTTTGGGCGGTGTTGGTGCAGGTACAAAAATTGAATATGTGCAGGTTACACAGTCTGGTGATGACAGTTTTGAGTGGTTTGGTGGCACTGTAAACGCAAAATATTTAATTTCTCACAAAAGTTTTGATGATGATTTTGATACAGATTTTGGTTATGTGGGCAATGTGCAATTTGGTTTGGCATTAAGAGACCCTAATGTTGCGGACATATCCAACTCGAATGGTTTTGAGTCTGATAATGACAATACTGCTGCAACTCCTGAGCCAAGAACTGCTGCAAATTTCTCAAATATTACCTTAATTGGTGCTTTGGATAGAGGAGTTTCAAATATTAACCCACAATTTGGTCGTGCTGCACATTTACGTAGAAATACTCGCCAAGCTATTTTTAATTCAATTTTAACAGGTTTTCCTGTAGGTATTCACGTAGATGGTACAAACACACAAGCTGATGCTGTAGCAGGTTTATTAACAGTGGAAAATACCACTTTGGCTGCAAATGGCAAAAATTTGGCTACGTTTTCTTTGTCGGGAACTGCTACAATTCCAACAATTAATGACGCACCACAAACTATTCAAGATTGGTTTAATGCAACTACAAGAAATAATAAAACACAAGGCAATTTGCAAGCTATTGGTATTTCATCTATCAATATGGCAAACCCAATGACAACTTTAATGCCTGCTGCAAATTCTAATTTATTAACTTCTGGTAGTTTTACTAATGCAAGATTACAAAACACAGCTTTTGAAAAAGTTACTTTTGTTGGTGCTTTTGGTACTACAGATTGGACAAAAACGTGGACAAATTTTGACCCACAAATGACAGATTATTAATCCAATAAGTAGTTTTAAATTACTTGACTATCAATAACTTAGAAAACAAAACCTTTAAAAAGATTTTTTCTTTTTAAAGGTTTTTTGTTTTAGGTAAATTTGCCAAAAAAAATAGAAAAATTACTTACAAAAAACTATTTTATGTATATTTGTAGGTAAATTACGTAATTTTATCACTACAAAAAAGAAATTTAGCACGTGCTTAGCCATTTGTTATACCCAATTACATCTACATTTCACCAAACTTAACATTTTAGGTATGCGTTTTTTGCTTTTTGTTTGTACTATTTTTCTATTTTATTCGTGGGCATTTTGCCAACAAATCGAAAAAAATTATGGCACAGGTTGCCTATACGATTCCACCAAATACGCCAACGTGCCTATGACTGCACCACTTGTGCGTGGAAATTATAATCTGCCTTCTTCGGCTTCTTTGCGGAGTTTTTGCCCTATTCCACAAGACCAAGGTAGCTCGGGGACTTGTACTGCATGGTCAACCAGCTATGCCTCTCGTACCATTTTGTATTCGCAACGCAAAAAATTAACCGAAGCCGAGATTAATAACAATGCTTTTTCACCATCTTTTGTCTATAACCAAATTCGTTTGACCAATGATTGTTCATACGGTGCGTATATTTCTGATGCTTTAGATTTATTAAAATCGCAAGGTTGCATTACCTACAAAGAATTTGGCTTTGAGTGTAGCCGAACAGTTACAGATAAAGAAAAGAAAAAAGCAAAAGATTTTATGATTAGAGATTATAAAAGGCTTTTTGTCTATGACGGTACTGCAAGAGCTATGTTAATTCCTATCAAAAAAAGTTTGGCAGAAAACAAACCTGTAGTAATTTCGATGCGTTGTTTTGGTTCTTTGGAAAAAGCTAAAGATGTTTGGAATCCACCTGCCAATGTAGCAAATGACGTAAACAAAGGTTTTCATGCCATGACTGTTATTGGCTATGATGATACAAAATTTGGCGGTGCTTTTGAACTCATGAATAGTTGGGGAGCAGAATGGGGAAATAATGGCTTTGTTTGGATAAGATATGCAGATTTTCAAAAAAATTGTATGGAAGCCTACGAAATTTCTGATGGATTTGTAGAGCCTGCCAAACCAAGTTTTTCGGGAGAAATGACCTTCAAATTACAAGACGGAAAAACAATGGAAACCTCTTTCCAAAATGCTATTTACCAAATGAAAGAGCCATATTATTCGGGAACTGCTTTTCAATTTTATGTAACACACAACGAGCCAACCTATTTATATGTGATTGGCACAGACAAAACAGGCAAATGTTCTAATCTATTTCCTTATAACAAAACTATTAGTCCTTTTTTGAGTTATAAAACTGCCACCATTGCGTTTCCTGATGAAGACCATTTTATCCGTTTGGATTCCAGAAAAGGAACAGACTATATTTGTGCTTTTTATTCCAAAATACCAATTAATATAGAGCAAATAACTAAAAAAATGGAACAAACACAAGGCGACATTCACCAAAAAGTATATGCAGCATTGGGAATTAAAAGCACCGAAGGCATAGAATATTACAAAATGGGCAACAAAACAGGCTTTAAAGTCAATAAACATTTTGCCGTTGGAAGTATAGTGCCTTTGATAATTGCCATTGAACATAGATAATTACACATAAAAATACATACTATTTTCTACATTACTTATGACTATTCAAGAAATACAAGACGAAATTATAGCAGAATTTGCTATGTTTGACAACAAAAATGATACATACGACTATATCATCGAACTTGGAAAAAACTTAGCAACATTTCCCGAAGAACATCGAACAGAGGATAACATTATCAAAGGTTGCCAATCCAAAGTTTGGGTATTTCCAACAAGAAAAAATGACAAAATTTATTTTTATGGAGATAGTGATTCTACTTTAGTCAAAGGTTTGGTTTCGTTGTTGGTGCGTGTTTTGTCTAACCAAAACCCCAAAGATATTGTAGAAGCTGACCTTTATTTTATGGACAAAATTGGGCTAAAAGTATTATTATCTATGAATCGGGCAAATGGTTTGTTTTCTATGCTCAAACAAATGAAATTATACGCATTAGCATTAGAACACAGTGCGTAGGCGAAACTTTAGTACACAAAATTCAATGCAACAGGTCTAATTATGCTCCGCTTTGTTCATGCAGTTTTGTATGGTTGTTTTCTACGTTGCAAGTTATCATTTCATAGCTTGGTTTTGTAATAAACATATCAGTAACTATGCCATTCATTTTTTCGGTAACTACTTTTATAGCTTGTGCAGATTGGTCTATTCCTATCCAATTTCTACCTAAAAGTTGTGCAGCTTTTAACGTAGTTCCCGAACCACAAAAACAATCTAAAACGTAACTACCTGAATTTGAGGAAGTTTTAATAATCAAATCTAATAATTCGCTATTTTTTTCTGTCGGATAAACAGGATATTGTGGGTCTTTGAGTTCCCAAATATCTTGTACTCTTTTGCCTTCTTGCTCATCAAAAAATAATTTTTTGCGTGGATTTCCATTGTCCGACCACTCAATTAAGCCTTGACTGTCCCATAATTCCAATGTTTCTACATCAGTCCGCCAATGTCTGCCCTTTGGTGGCAAAATACCTTTAAAGGCTTGGGAAGTTTTGCCATTTTGTGTTTCACTTGGTGCGTGCAAGGGAATTGTCGTATATTTTCTACCGTTTTTATCTGTTTTTGGAAATAATTTGATTTTATCTTCTTCTGTATAAGCACTTTTGGGTTCATTCCAAATTGGTTTATCAGTTTTGGAATAAAACAAAATCATATCTTTAATATTTCCGTAGCCTTTGCGAGCAAAATTTTTAGGATTACATTTTATGCGTGTAATGTCATTTCTAAAATTTTCGATACCAAAAATTTCGTCCATCACAATTTTTACATAATGTCCAATTTTATAATCAATATGCAAATAAATACTGCCTTGTTCTGACAAAAGCATTTTCAATAAAACCAATCTTTCTCGCAAAAACTCCAAAAAATCTGTACCTACCAATTTATCAGCGTAAGCAATTTTATCATTTTTATTGTTGCTAATGGTGCTTGTTCTTTCGTCTGAAAACGTAAATGTATTATTAGTAGCAAAAGGCGGGTCAATATAGACCAAATCTATTTTTCCTGCCAAGTTTTGTTTTTCTATCAAATTTTTAAGCACCAACAAATTATCCCCAAAAATTAGCTTATTTGGGTTTGTAATATTATTAGACTTAACAAACTCACTTTCAGGTATTTGGGTGAAAATTTCGAGTTCGGATTTTTTGTTGGGGTATTCGATAACCATTTCAGTAATTTTATGAAAATTGTCAAAAAAACTTAAATTTTGCTCAAAAATTCTTTTAAGACTAAGGCACTCATAATATTGTAATCTTTATAATTTGTCGTGAGTAATTTATAGTGTGCAGAATCTTTAAACCAAGAAATTCCATCAATAATGGCAATACATTGAGTATTTTTAGTATTTTTAAATGAAGATAAAATACCAATAATCTCAGCAAAAGATTTATCTTGATTGCCACCTTCGGTAGTAATAAATTTAGCTTCTCCAAAAACATATGTATTATTACTTCGTACAACAATGTCAAGTCCTTTATCACCATTATTATACCCCAATGATTTAGCAAAAGTACTTAATACTTTATCACCAGCATCTAAAATAGCATTTGCAGTTGTTTGTTGAAATATATTCAGTTTATTTAATGGAAATCCCAAAGATTTACGTGCCCAAGTTTTAAAATGAGGTGCCATTTGTCTATTAGTTTCCTTTGGCTTAATACACTCCTCTTTTATCTTAGTAAGTCCCATTGTATAAAGATTTGTGCAAATCCTCTTGATAGTTTTAGGGTTTTTTGTAATATTATTACTATCAATTCTTAAAGACCCAACATAACTATCCTTCACTGGAAATAGCTCTAATTTAAGTAATGATTCAATTAAAAATATATTATTTTGTGTATTAAAAGCATTTTCAATGTCCCCCCAAATTTTCAAATCTAATGTGCGAGGAGAACCCATAATAATAGGATATACTTGCAATAAATCATCTAAGTATGAATTATTGTTAGCATAGTCAATGCTTAATTTTAACCATTTATTCATGATTTCTTAAAGTTAAATTGTGGTAATATAATTATTTATCAAGCCTTAAAAATCCTACATAACTATCTTTTATTGGAAACAATTTTAGAAGCTGTTTGAATTAAATTTTTCTCACTACTCTCCTAATATTAGCAATAATTAAATAACTATTTGCATTCTCTACTTTTCGTTCATAATCTTTTGCGCATCTCCGATTATTTAAAGTCC
>JBIKRY010000293.1:0-5952 GCA_044348925.1 Bernardetiaceae bacterium | reverse complement strand
GTACAGAAATTTACTACCTAATCTAAGTTGCATAGTGATTTGTACCGCACCCTTTAGGGTGCAAGGTTTTTAATGAATTTACAAAGCAAATTCATTAAAAACCTTTGCAATGAAATTTTATTTAACGTGAACTACGGATTACTTTATTGATAATCAACAAGTTACAAGTAAAATATATAATAAATAAGTTGCGTAGCAACCGTATATTCGCCTTTAGGCGAATGAAATGTAAGGACAAAAACTAACTTGGTTATAAATTCACAAATTTTGAGAAATAATTACTATTTTTCTTTCAATTTACCAGACTCATTCGCCTAAAGGCGAATATACGGTATCCGTAGTTCACGTTATTTACTAATTTTACTATTATTTTGCAACAACTTTGCAATTGGAGGCAACCCGCCAAAGGGTGCAGTACAATTTACTGCACAACTTATATTACCTAATTACCATAAAAATAGTACAGACATGCTAAACGTCTTTTGCAATACTTTGCTATTATTTTTAGTTTTCAAAAAATTACTGTAATATTGCCCCAAAATGTAAAGGTTATGCAAAAAAAACTTAGCAATGCAACCATTTTAGTAACAGGTGGTGCAGGATTTATTGGCTCTAATCTATGTCAAACCTTGTTGCAACAAGACAATAAAGTGATTTGTTTGGATAATTTAAGCACAGGAAAATATGAAAATATTAGCAATTTTTTGACAAATAAAAACTTTATTTTTCTACAAGGAGATATTAGAGATAAAGCTATGTGCCAAACCGCATGTAGCTATGAGGTAGAATATGTTTTGCACCAAGCAGCTTTAGGTTCTGTGAATCGCAGTATCAAAGACCCACTAACTACTCACGAAGTAAATACTACAGGTTTTTTGCAAATACTAACCGCAGCAAGAGATGCAAAAGTAAAAAGGTTTGTTTATGCAGCAAGTTCTTCAACTTATGGCGACCACCAAGCACTGCCAAAAATTGAAAATCAAATTGGAAAACCATTATCTCCTTATGCAGTAACTAAATATATGAATGAATTGTATGCCAATGTTTTTGCAGATTTATATGAAATGGAATGTATTGGCTTGAGATATTTTAATGTATTTGGACAAAGACAGCAACCAGATGGCGAATATGCAGCCGTAATTCCTAAATTTATTAGTTCACTAATCCAAAAAAAAGCAGCAACAATTTATGGAGATGGCGAACAAACACGAGATTTTACCTACATAGATAATGTAATACAAGCAAATCAATTAGCAATATTAGCAAACAAAAAAGAAGCCCTCAATACAGTCTATAATATTGCATACGGAGAAAGCAATTCCCTCAACCAATTATATACAAAAATTCAACATTTATTAGCAAAATTTGATAAAGAAATTCCAAACATACAAGCTAATTATGCCGAAACACGACTTGGAGATATTCGCAATTCTTTAGCCTCTACACAAAAAGCTACAGATTTATTAGGCTATTTACCAAGCCATAATTTAGAACAAGGATTAGCAGAGTCTATTGATTGGTATTGGGAATTTGAAAACAAAAGAGCCTAAAAGTGTTAAGTCTTTGTTATTTTTGAAACAAAGATATTTCTATGTCGTTACTTGTAAAAAAGATACTTTTTTATTATTTTTGTAAACAAACTATTTTATTATGAAAGCCATTTTACTAATTTTTTGTATGTTGTTTAGCCAAGCAATATATGCACAATATACGTTCAAAAAACTCACCCAAGAAGGAGTAAAACGTACCAAAAACCCTACCATTGCACCAATTCCCAAAGATTGGGGAGATACTTCGATTACTGTATATAGTGGTGGCTCGGTAGAAATGTTGAAATACTTTGTCAATGGCGACCAATATGATAATATTTTTAACCCAAATCCAACAGGATTATATTTGAATGGACAGCATTTCTATTTTTATTGTAGCCCAGACAAAGTATCCAAACAAAGTGTATCCGATATTGCAGATACCTACGAATTTAGCTATTTGGGTAGAAATTATCTATGCACCTACACACTAAGAGAACAAGCAGCAGACAGCAAATACAAATGCTATAATCTTTTTGATATTACAGACACCAAAAAAATAACGCAAGTTTCTTTTGCATCTATCCATACAGGAGATGATTCGTTTGGAGATTTTAATTTTGATGGTGCAATAGATTTTATTACTGTACTCAACAAAAAACCTGAAGGATTTAAACAAAAAGTAACAGGAAATGCCTATATGGTACGTGCCTATACATTTAAAAATGGAAATGCACAGGCATTAGTTAGCGACAAAAGCAAACTACCAAACTATATTTATGCGTCTTGTGATGAAAATATGGACAATTTTAGTGTTTTGCAACACGACTGGATGATTCCATTAAAAGATTCGACAGGCGTAGAAGCAAAGAAAAAAGATTATTATGCCGAATACAAACCTTTTGAAGTAAAAGACAATTCAATTTACACAGAAGATGGCATAAAAGTAGAAAAAAATAAATATAGTGTAGTAGTTGGCAGATTTGATGATGATGGTGGTGCAAAAGAAATTTGTGAAGAACTGAAAAAGAAAAATTTGGGTAATGGACACGGTTACGACTTGTATATTATGATGGACCAATACGGGCCACAAATCAAATGGATGGTATTGGTAGGAAATTATGTTACCAAAGCACAAGCACAACAAGCAGTACAAACATTGCGACAACACGGTTATCAAGATGTAGAACTCAAAGATTTGAAAGGAGCTTATTAAGAAAACAAGCCAAAAAAAGTTGCTATAAATTTATAGCAACTTTTTTTGGCTTTAGCAAATTATTAGACTTTATGAATAATTTGCATAATAGACTTTATTGGGGACACCTTAGTCTGTTTTTAAGTAGTTGAAAATCAATAACTTGCACAGACTAAAGTCTATGCTACAACAACTATTCACAAACTCTATTGAATTTATCTTTTTACAATCAACTCTTCGAGATGTAAAACTCTTTTTACATGAATAAACTTTTTGGAATAATAATTCCGCCAAGAAGACGAGTTAATGTCATCTATTACAATGCCTCTGCGAGAAGCATGAATCATAGCAAATGGTTCACCAGGTTCTGAAATTACCATTGCGGCATGATTAACTCTGTAGCCACCTTTTTTATTTTTATGTCCAAAAAATACCAAATCTCCTTTTCTTGCCTCCGAAATATCTATAGTTTCGCCAATTTCTGCCTGCCTTACTGACGAAGAAGTCAAATTATAGCCTGAATTAGCCATTACATAAGATGTAAAACCTGAACAATCAAAGCCTTTGGCAGATTTTCCGCGACTACGATAACGGACACCAATAAATTGTTTGGCAAATTCGCCCAACTCTTGTCTTACAGAAGCTATAGTATCTTCAAATGTTGCTTTAGCAAGATATAAATTATGTAGAATATCGATAGGAGTAACAGAAGTGGCAATCGTTATTGGAACTGTTGAAATAGTATTGGTAAGGGGTAATTCTGAAAATTTTGCTCTTAAATGTAGCGGTGTAGGCGTAAAAGTAATATGTGGGTCTTTGGTAGTTTTTTGTTTTTTATTTGCCTTGTGGCTGCTAGTTTTTACGCTTGCTTGTACATAACTCATCATTGGATTCAGTGTACTACACGAAGATAGTGCAATTATTGAGCTTAGTGCCAATAATTGTAAAGTAATTTTTTTCATAATCCTAATAATTTTGTGATAGTTTGCTTTATATGCTGTAAAAAGCTATGCAATAAAAAATATTATTTCTTACTAAACAAATTTTTAGCCTTTTTTTTGCTTTTTTTACTACATATTTTATTATTTAAAACAAAAAATAGTAAATTATTATTTTATTGTTTGTCGTAAGTAAAAGTAAATAATTTATTGATAATACTTTTTCCTTTAAATAACATAACTTGCGTAGCAACCGCATATTCGCCTTTAGGTAGCCCCGCCTAAAGGCAAATATATGGTATCTGTAGTTCACGTTAATGTATTAAAAATATGCCCCAAGTTGTAATCTAAAACATTAACACACGCAAATGCAACTATTTTTATTGCTATATAGGTTGCCAAAAATCAAACACTAAAAATTTGTGGTTTCTTATAAAAAATTTATCTTTGTACTAAAATAACTAATATGGCACAACTCACAGGCTTAGGCATCGAAAATTTTAGGGTTTTCAAAGATTATACAGAATTTGATTTTGCACCCATTACCATTCTTACAGGCACAAACAGTTCGGGCAAAAGCAGCTTGTTTAAGGCTTTGTTGCTCTTGGCGGATAATGCGAAACGAAATGGCTTGAGTGAATTGGATTTTACGGGAGAAGGACACCAATTAGGAACTTTTGAAACCGTGAAAACGAAGGGAAGTGAGAAAGAGGAAATGACGTTTGTATTAAATTTTTCGGGAGAGAAAGATGTGTTGTTTGGGTTGTTGGAAAATGGGTATTCTTTGAAATATACGTTTTTGAAAGATAATTTACTTCATTTTGGGTTATTTATTAAACTAAATGGCAAAGATGAATATTTATACCAATATAACGATAATAATACGGTTGATAGTAATAATCAAGCATATACTGAAAAAAACATCGACTTGGATTTATTTATACAAGCATATAATGAAAGAATAAAATTAGAAAAGCCAAAAACAAAGTCAAAGGACAGAGAAATTGATTTAGTAAAAATATCTGGAGTTTCCACTGAAATTATACAAAAAGACTTATTACGAGAAAAACTAAGTTCTTTTGATAAGGAAAGTGTAGAGAAGTTTATTGAAACAGTACATTTGGTTATTAAAAGTTATTATGATAGTCAAATTAGTAATGAGAAGACACATAAAGCATTAAAATGGTTTACTTCAAATAATGGAGGAGGTTATAATGTCGATAAATTTCTTAGTATTTATCCTTTTCCTACTACTAATAATAAAGGAGAAACTGTATGGGAAGTAGAGGAAGATGTTATATATCTTGATAAATTATTCAGTGAAGAGTACATTAAAGAAAATATAGACTATTTTACTGTACTTGATAAAGACTTTGCTGTAAGTCCACTCATTAAAAATGAATTTAATAATTTTTTAAAGGAAGTATTCAATGCAGAAATAGATAGTTTAAGCAAGTTAATGAAGAGTGAATTACTACTTGAATATTTAGAAGCTGTACGTGCAAACACTCGTAGAATATATGCTTTCCGTTCTGAGGGAACAGGTTTTAATGATTTATTACACCAATTTACTAAATTTTTAGCGGAAAAAAATAATCATAAATATATTGCTTTTCTAAATACTTGGTTAGCTAAATTCCAGATAGCTGAACAAATCAAATTAGAGAATATAGAAGGTGCAGCTTATAAAGTTGTATTGCTAAGAAAAAATGGACAAGAAGTAAATTTAGCAGATTTAGGCTATGGAATGACCCAAGTATTACCAATTATTATTAGAATATTGCTATTTGTTAGCACAAATTATATTGGTTTTGGCAAAGTAAAGTTTACACAAGTTAATGGATATGCAACAGGTTTTGAGAATGTAAGTGAAATACAACACCCTAACGGCAATTTATTTCTCCTCGAAGAACCCGAAACCAACTTGCACCCAAAACTACAAAGTTTGTTAGCCGATTTTTTGGTAGATGTTGCTCGTAAGTTTCATATTACGTTATTGGTCGAAACCCATTCAGAATATCTTATTCGCAAATTGCAATATTTGACTGCCAAAAAAGAAATTACGCCTGCGGACACTGCCATTTACTATTTTTATGACCCCGAAAATGTGCCTGCGGGGAAAAAACAGGTAGAAAAAATAAACATACAAGAAGACGGAAGACTTGACAAAAACTTTGGAGAAGGTTTTTTTGATGAGGCTTCGCAATTAATTAGTTTGTTGTGGCAAACACAAATGCAAAATTAAAACTTTTTTTTTATGATGGTAATATTTTTTACGTTGGCAATGGTC
>JBIKRY010000292.1:0-5955 GCA_044348925.1 Bernardetiaceae bacterium | reverse complement strand
ACTTGCTTTAAATTATAGAAATATCAAAAATTGACCATTGAATTGCCAAAGTGGGAATTGCTGATTTAGTATATATTTTACTTGTAACTTGTTGATTATCAATAAAGTAATCCGTAGTTCACGTTAAATTAATGATACTGATGTAAATAAAGCCATTAAAGAAGTTCAAAAGTTTAAAAATTTTGATGAGGTAAAGAAAAGATTTGCTAATATTTATTTAACCCATATTGAATTTTTGTCAGATAATAAAAATCCTGATGTTATTGTTTGCATCTTACCTGATAATTTGTATAATAAAATACTAAAATTTGAAAAGGACGAAAGTGCTGATATTGAGGAAAAGCCACAAGATGAAACTGAAATTGAAGATATTGCATTAAATTTTAGAAGTTTTTTAAAAGCAAACTCAATGAAATACAGAGTTCCTTTGCAACTTGTAAAAGAAAGTTCTTTATCTGTTGAGCAAACAAGCGAAAAAAGTAGCTTACAAGATTTGGCAACAAGGGCTTGGAATTTTTGTACTGCACTTTACTACAAAGCAGGAGGTATTCCTTGGAAAGCACAAGTAAAAGGAAGTGATAATCTTACTTGTTTTGTAGGAATTAGTTTTTATCGTAGTCTTGATAAAAAAACATTACAAACAAGCCTTGCACAAGTTTTTGATGAGCAAGGTAAAGGTGTTATTTTACGTGGTAGTCCTGTTGAAATTGACAAAAAAGATAGACAACCACATTTAACAGAACAACAAGCATATGAACTTTTGAAAAATGCAATCAAAGGTTACAAAGATGCAGAAGGGACATATCCAAAAAGAGTTGTTGTTCATAAAAGTTCAAAATATACAGAGCAAGAAAAAGAAGGTTTTATCAAAGCAGTAGAGGAAGAAGAAATATCTACTTTTGACTTTATCACTATTTTTGAAAGTGATATTAGACTTTTTAGGATTGGTAATTATCCACCGTTGCGAGGTACTTGTTTAGAACTTACAGAAACTCAATACTTACTTTATTCTAAAAGTTCCGTTGATTATTACCAAACTTATGCAGGAATGTATATTCCGCAACCCATAGAAATACGAATAGCAGAATTAAATTCTTCACCAACACAAATTTGCGAGGAAGTATTAGCACTTACCAAAATGAATTGGAATAAAACACAGTTTGATGGCAAAATACCAATTACTATTGACTGTTCAAGAAGTGTCGGTAAGATTATGAAGTATGTAAAAGAAAATGAAATACCAAGTAAAAAGTACGGATTTTATATGTAATTGATTTTTATTTTACACAAATGTGTAATACATTTGCTCATAAGTGTAAAACAAATAAAAATTAAATGCAACAACCTAACATCTTCGAAACCCAACAAGAAACTTCTTTACTCAAAAAGTTTTCTGAAATCCACAACAGCATTTATGCTAACGATGGACTTTCGGCACAACAAGCATTAGACGAAATGCTAAAAGTCTTGTTTATCAAGGTTTTAGCAGAGAAAGAAAACACAAAAGATTTTTTTGTGAGTAGCGAGGAATTTGCAGAAATTAAGGCAGGAAAAAAAAGTAAAACCTTTGTTGCACGCATCGAAAGCCTGTTTCAAAAAACCATAGAAAGTTTTGCAGATATTTTTGAACCTAACGAAAAGATAAAATTAAGTTTGGCAAGTTTGGCTTTTGCTATCAATAAATTGCAAAACATAGATTTTTCAGATACTACTGATGCCAAAGGTTTGGCTTTTCAGAAATTTTTGGCAAGCACCGAAAAAGCAGACAGAGGGCAGTTTTTCACTCCCGAACCTGTAATAAATTTTTGTGTAGAATTTTTGCAACCCAAGCCACACGAAAAAATTATAGACCCAACTTGCGGAAGTGGCGGTTTTCTGTTTTCAGCTTACCAATACTTATTAGATAATTTCCAAGTTTCCAAACAAGAAATTATCCCTAATCTTTTTGGTATTGATATAAACAAAACCATTGTCAAAATTGCCAAAATGAAATTATTGTTAGAATGTAACACTAATCTAAATATTGTTGCCCAAAATTCCTTAGAAGATTTAGATGAATTAGCCTTGTCATTTGGGCAAAAAATTGAAAATCAATTTGATATAATTTTGGCAAATCCGCCTTTTGGTACAATGGGGAAAATTACGAATGAAAAATTACTAAAAAAATATGAATTGGGTTACAAATGGCAAGAAAGTCCAAGCCCCCCAGCCCCCAAAGGGGGAGTAAATACCGAAGGGGGAATAAATTATGTTAAAACAAAAACTTTACATATAGGGCAAACTCCTGAAATTTTGTTTATTGAAAGATGTTTGCAACTTTTAAAAGTAGGTGGAAGAATGGCTATTGTATTGCCTAATGGAATGTTTGAAAATCCATCTTTGGAATATTTGCGTTTTTTTATCAAGCAAAAAGCAATGGTTATAGCAGTTGTAAATTTGCCACAAGAAACTTTTATTCCGTTTGGAACAGGCGTAAAAACATCTATTTTATTTTTAGAGAAAAATGTTATTTGTGAGGACACAAACAACAGCATTAAGCCCTCTCCCTTTGGGGAGGGTTTGGGTGGGGTAAAAGTGTTTTTTGGCAGAGTTACAAAATTAGGGTATCAAGGTAATAAAAACGGTAATCCGATTTATCAAAAAGACGAATTTGGTAGTTTTCTCAAAAATGAAAACAAAGAACTAATTTTAGAGGAAGATTTTAGCAAAATTGTCAATGATTATAAAATATTTCAGAAAACAAATGAAATAATAGGGGAAAATAGTTTTTCATTTCCTGTTTCTGAATTGAATGGAAGATTCGACTTTGATTATTATGCACCACAAAACCGAAAATTGCTGAATAAATTAAAAAGCCTAAATGCAGTAAAACTTTCAGAACTTTGCGAAATAGTAAAAATAAAAAGTAAAAAACTTGCACAACTTAACGAAACAGTAGATTATATCGAACTTTCAGACATCAATACACATAGTTACGAAATAATCAATGCCAATAGATATTTAGTTCACGAATTGCCAAGTAGAGCAAGTTATGAGGTTAGAGAAAATGATATTTTAACCGCAGTGGCGGGCAATTCCATAGGCACACCTAAGCATGCAACAGCCTTAGTAACAACAGATTATGAAGGAAATATTTGTACAAATGGTTTCAGAGTTTTGCGGAATTGCAAAGTAGATTTATATTATTTGTTGTATTATTTACGTTCTGAAATGTTTTTGAAACAAGTTTTTATGTATCGTACAGGTGCAGCCATTCCTAATATTTCAGATTTTGACTTAAACAGAATTTTGGTATATTTGCCAAGTGAAAGTGTTTTACAAGAAATTAGTGAAAAAGTAAGACATTCTTTTGAATTACGCAAACAAGCAAAAGAGGAAATAGATAAAATAATGGTTGAGTTTTAAAACGAAGAAATAAATCATATACAACATTTGTATGATGAAAAGGGGAAAAGTGCTAAATTTTTGGGTTAAAATAATTTTTAGTAGTATCTAACTCCTAAATAGCTGGAGTTATGTAATATGTAACTTACCTGAATTAGCAAAAAATCAAATCATAATTTCTACAAAAAATTCTTACAAATTCCAAAAATAAAGCAAAAATGTCTTTAGAAATTCAAAATCTTACAAAAATATACGGTACACAAAAAGCCATTGCAAACATATCTTTTGAAGCCAAAAAAGGCAATATTGTAGGTTTTTTGGGTCCAAATGGTGCAGGAAAATCTACCACCATGAAAATAGCAACTTGTTATATACCTGCTACCAGTGGCACAGTCAAAGTATGCGGCTTTGATGTGGCTACTGCTCCCTTAGAAGTACGCCGAAAAATTGGGTATCTGCCCGAACATAATCCCTTGTATTTGGATATGTATGTGGGAGAATATTTGGAATTTATGGGAGGCTTATATGGCTTGAAGGGGCAATTTTTGGCAAAAAGAATTGCCGAAATGGTAGAACTTTGTGGATTGGGATTGGAAAAACATAAAAAACTTGCTGCCCTTTCCAAAGGATATAGACAACGCGTAGGCTTGGCACAGGCATTGTTACACAACCCAGAAGTATTAATTTTAGACGAACCTACAACAGGATTAGACCCTAATCAAATATTAGAAATTAGAAAAGTAATCAAAGAAATAAGCACAGATAAAACGGTTATTTTTTCTACCCATATTATGCAAGAAGTTAAGGCTTTGTGTAACGAAGTTGTTATCATAAAATTAGGTGAAATAGTAGCAAATCACTCTATGGAGGAGTTACAAAATTTGCAAAATGAAGTAAAAATTATTACGCAATTTGCCGAAAATATAGACACACAAATCTTTGCAAAATTGCCTCACATCAAAAGAATGAATGCAATAGATGCAAAAAATATTGAATTTTTTGCCGAAAATACCAATGCAATGACAGATATTCGTGCCGAAATTTTCCGAACAAGTGTAGCAAATCAATGGACGTTGTTAGAAATGCGGAAAGAAGAAACTACTTTGGAAAAGGTATTTTACGAATTGACAAATTAAAAAAAGAATGTAATAAATGCTTTAAAGTATAGGGTCTAAGTGCTTGAAAATCAATTATTTAAAAATAAATAAAAATCTAACTAACAGACAGCTTGCTAAAATCTAATACTTTAAACTTTTACCTTAATGAAAAACGAAAAAATAGTATTGTTTGTATTAGCACTTGTGCAATTTACAAATATTATGGATTTTATGATAATGATGCCTTTAAATCCAATACTCAGTAAATTGTTTACGCTGAATCCTAAACAATTTGGTATTTTGGTATCTTCTTATACGCTAATGGCAGGAATATCGGGTTTTGCAAGTGCTTTTTTTGCAGATAGGTTTGACCGCAAACAATTATTGTTGTTAATGTATGCAGGTTTTACACTTGGTACTTTTGCTTGTGCTTTGGCAAGTTCCTATGAATTGTTGCTTTTGGCACGTGGTTTTACAGGAATTTTTGGTGGTGTTTTGGGTGCAACTGTATTGTCTATTGTGGGAGATGCCATTCCTGCCGAAAGACGAGGGGCAGCTATGGGAATTGTGATGTCGGCTTTTGCTTTGGCTTCTGTTTTTGGTGTACCATTTGGGCTATTTATTGCTAATAAATTTACGTGGTCAGCACCGTTTATGTTTTTGGCTATTCTTGGCGTTTTTACTACCTTTATGATATTTTTTCTTATTCCAAGTTTTGATAAACATCTCAAAAATGTAGAAAAAAATATAAATCCTATGCAAGTTTTGCTAACTATATTTGGAGATGCAAAACTACGAACAGCACTTAGTCTTACATTTATTGTGGTTTTGTCGCAATTTTGTATTATTCCTTTTTTTAGTGATTATATGGTGGCAAATGTTGGGTTTTCGCAAGCACAATTACCTCTTATTTATTTGACAGGTGGCATTGCTTCGATATTTACTTCGCCTTTGGTGGGTAGAATGGCGGATAAATTTGGAAAATTGCAAATTTTTATCATTTTTGCCATTTTGCTAATTATTCCTGTTGCAATTATTACAAACTTATCTACAACTACTTTATTTGTTGCACTTTGTATTTCGGTTTTTTTCTTTATTTGTAATGGAGGTAGGTTAGTACCTGCTATGACTATGACTACTTCTGCAGCACCTACCCAAACACGAGGTAGTTTTATGAGTATCAATTCCTCTATTCAAAACCTTTCGTCTGCTTTGGCTGCCTATATTGGTGGGCTAATTATCTATAAAAATGAAATGGGGGTAATTTTTAATTATAATTATGTTGGATATTTGGCAATTACATTAAATATTTTAGCAATTTTTGTGGCTATTAAGTTGCAAAAAACTAAATAAATTGTTTTTTTAAATCAATACGAGTCAGCAATTCCCACTTTGAGATATGTAACTCATTGATTATCAATGCTTATTTATTCATTATTTTTCCCATTTTAGGTAATTCATTGATTATCAACAA
>JBIKRY010000291.1:0-5991 GCA_044348925.1 Bernardetiaceae bacterium | reverse complement strand
GCAAAAAGGCGAATATACGGTTGCTACGCAACTTATTTATTATATATTTTACTTGTAACTTGTTGATTATCAATAAAGTAATCCGTAGTTCACGTTAAAATTACCTATTTTATTACACGCCTGCATTATATTGTTTTTCTTCTTCAGCAGTAAATTTAGCCGATAAATATTCTCGATTCATTTTGGCAATATTGAACAAAGAAATTTCTTTAGGGCATACTGCCGAACAAGAACCAGTATTGGTACAAGCACCAAAACCTTCTGCGTCCATCTGTGCTACCATTTTTTCGGCACGTTTTTGTCTTTCTGCCTGTCCTTGTGGCAAAAGTGCAAGCTGTGTAACTTTTGCAGACACAAATAACATTGCCGAAGCATTTTTGCAAGTTGCTACACAAGCACCACAACCAATACAAGTAGCGGAATTGAAAGCCTCATCTGCAATATGTTTTGGAATTGGAATCTCGTTGGCATCTACAGTTACCCCTGTATTGACCGAAACATATCCACCTGCTTGAATAATACGGTCAAAAGCTGTTCTATCTACTACCAAATCTCGCAAAACAGGGAAAGGTTTGGCTCTCCATGGCTCTACAAAAATAGTATCTCCATCTTTAAATGCTCGCATGTGTAATTGACAAGTAGTAGTTCCTGACCAAGGTCCGTGTGGTTTGCCATTGATAAACATACTACACATACCACAAATTCCCTCTCTACAATCGTGGTCGAAAGCAATAGGGTCTTCGCCTTTAGTCAAAAGTTCTTCATTCAATACATCAAACATTTCTAAAAAAGACATATCAGGCGAAACATTGGCTACTTTGTAATCCACCATTTTGCCTTCGCTTGTGGTATTTTTTTGACGCCAAACTTTTAGCGTCAAATTCATTGTTTTTCCTGTACTCATCGGTTATACGTATTTAGTGTTTATTTATTTTTCTTTATATTTATTTTTGTGTTTTAGCGTATGTTTTAAGATAAGCTCAAGATACTCCTTTTTAGACACTAAATATAACATACAATTTATATGTGTCTGCTCTTTGTGATACGAAAATAATAAACCTTGCAACATTAGCAACCATTGTTCCAACAAACTTTTTTCTTGCTTAGGCATAATGCTTGGAATACTATTATAAAACTCATGGGAAATAAAATTCCACTCCTCTTGATTATTTATCATTTTTATTATTGTGTATAATTTTTACAAGTAAGTAGGGGGTTTCTATAATTTTATGCCCAATACTAATTGGTCGTCTGTTTGTTTTTGTCCATTTCGCCAAGTATCTATTTCATCTCCCAAACGCATTTGCTGTTCTGCAAAAGGTAATTCGGATATTTCTGCCAAAAATGCCCTAAATCTTTTGGTCATAAACTTCATCTTATTATCTCCGCCAAATTGGTCTTGATAACCGTCTGAAAACATATATAACACATCTCTTTCCTCATAGTCAATAGAATGTTTTTCATAGATTTTTTCTACTTTAAATTGTGAGCTACCTATAGGAAATGGACTTCCTTTTATATGCTTGATATTACCATTACGAACCAAAAATATGGGAGATTTTGCCCCAGCATATTGTATTTGGTGCTTTTTCCTATCAATTACACAAACAGACATATCCATACCATCATTACGTTTGGTATCTCCTTCGCCGCCATGTTGTGTATTATAGACAACTCGTTTATCTACTTCGGTTAGGATTAATTCGGGGCTATAGATTTCTTTATCTACAATGGCTTGGTTGAGCAAATCGTGTCCCATCATGGTCATAAAAGCTCCAGGGACTCCATGCCCCGTACAATCTGCCACAGCAATAATGATTAAATCTTCTGTTTCGTGAAACCAATAAAAATCTCCAGAAACAATATCACGTGGACGATAAAAAATGAAAAAGTCCGAAAAATTATTTTTTAGTATTTCTATTGGTGGTAAAATAGCATCTTGAATCCGTTTTGCATAACGAATACTTTGCAACATAGCATTATTAGTAGTTGCAAGGGAATCGTAGGCAAAAGCATTATCTAATGCAATAGAGGTATAAGAACCTAATGTTCTTATAATTTGTAAATCTTGCTTATCGTATGCTTTTTTATGATAGGTTTGTACGGTAATAGTACCTAAAACTTTTTCGCCAACTATAAGAGGCACAAACACAATAGACTGCGGATAAGAACCCAAAAATTCGGGTGCTGCATTGACATAGTTATTAAATTCCAATTCGGCATCTAACATTACAATTTCTTTCTTGTTTTTAATAACCCAAACAGATAGAATATCATTATTATTGATAGAAACTATTTCTACAGGCAGGCGTTGTCCCTTTTCTATATTAAATTTATATTCAATAATTTGCTTTTCGGGGTAATAAATATCTACACCAAAAATAGTAACGTCCATTACTTCGTTGATAAAACCATACAGTTTATTAAAAATAATTTCTAAATCTAAAGTAGCAGTAATTTCCTGTCCAATTTGGCTTAAAGTTTCGATACGTTTATTGGATTCTTCGAGTTCTCCTGCTTTTTCTTGAATCTCTATAGTACGCATTTGCACTTTTTCCTCTAATTGTTCATTTACTTCTTTTTGCATTACTAATGCTTGTTGTTGGGCTTCGAGCCTTTCTTTTTCTAATTGTTTAAATTTATCTCCCAAAGCAAATGCCAATAAAGTAACTTGAATAGCACCGCCTAATTGTACACTATATTCTGTAAAAAAGTTTACAGGAACTAAATTTACAGATTTCATTGCATACACTGCCAAACCTGCCATATAACACGAAAAAGCTACATAAAAATAGCGTGCAGAATAGCTACCTTTGTAGGCAGAAACTGCGGAGGCAATTAATAAAGTAATGGCTTCAGCAACTTCCACTAAAGCTGTGATTTGAATTGCATATTTATAGGGTAATACGTATGCAAAAGGCATTAAAAGGATACCAGCCCAAATAAATCCTACAATAATACGGTCATAAACTGGTGCATATTTTTGGGTTTCTAAGAATCCACGACAAAATATCCCCATCCAAAATCCTAAAGAAAGTGTAATAAATGGTAAAATATTATTTTGTACCCAAAAGAAATCTGTCCATAAATATTCAAAAGAGTGTCCATTCAGCGTTGTTAAGAGAGTAATGGAACTTAGCATCGCAAATACATAATACAAATAGCTATTATTGCCAATAGTAAAGTATAAGAATAGGTTATCTACTATAATTAGTAAAATCATTCCATACAAAATTCCCAAAACAAATTGCAAATCGTGGTTATACTCGTCAAAATCGATGGGTTTCCAAAGGGTAATTGGTACTTGAATACTACTATTTTTAGATTCTACTTTGACATAATAGGTACTACTTTCCCAAACAGGAAGGAATAAGGAAAAAATTACGTGCCTATTTTTTAGTTCTCGGTCACGAAAAGGATAGGTGTCGCCAGATTTTCTAACTTGCCATTTATTAGATTCTTTAAAATTTAATTCAATATTATCTAATAAAGGATAATTAAATTCTAAGAAAAAGTTTTCTTGTCGTGAGGTTTGGTTGTCGAGGGTAAATCTAAGCCAATAGGTAGAACTTGTATAGCCAAAATTAGGGTTTTCTTTGCGAATTCGTTTAAAAAGAGAATCATATTCGTCTGATGCTACTTGGGAGATGGTTAGTTCTCCTGTTTTATCTTCAAAATATTCCATATTTAGCGAAACAGTATATTTGCCTTTATCTGCATAAATAGTAGTTGTATCTGCATACAAAGTAGGCATACAAAGCATTTGTAACACAAGTAGCAAAAAATAATATGATAATTTTTTTTTCATACAATTGGATTAACAAAAGTCTATTTTGTAGATTTGGCAATAAAAATATTGTTCATTAAATAGGAAATATAACTCCTTTTACACAATAAAGTTTTATATGTGTGCAAAGTACAAAAATTTTGCAATTTATCAAAAATGCAAGCCAAAACATAAAAATAATTTAGGAGAGATTTTTTTTGTTAAATCTTATATTCTTTTCAGCTACTAATTTTTGCGTATTAATTATATTTTTATGTTTTTTTACGCAAGACTTGCTGCTCTTTTTAATCTGTCATTAATTGCCCTTCCTAAATCTTTTTCGGGTGCTAATTCTGCAAAAATTACAGATAAATTTAACGCATCGAGCCTACGCATGGCAGCAAAAAGATTTTGTGCTGCTTCTGCAAAATTTTCTGTTGGTGAAAGTATCTCTTGAAAAATTTCTATCGAATTACTATTTTTAGCAATCTTTGTATAGTTATCACTAAAGCTAAGTATGCCTATTTTAGATATATTTGCTTTGTTTTTTTCTTGTTTTATTAGGTAATTTTGTAATAAAGCTGGAATGTTTCCCAAAATAAATGGCGTTTTAGGTGCATAATGACTTTTTAACATACCAGGGGCTTTGGGATTCGAAGACGAGTGTGCTTGAATTTGCACTTTGCCTATCCATTTTTCGATAGTTTCGATGGCAATGCCTCCTTTGCGATAGATAATTGCGTCTTCGCCTTCAAAACCTATAATGGTAGATTCTAAGCCAATTTTACAATTTCCACCATCAAGAATATAAGGAATTTTGTTGCCTAATTGTGTTGCTACGTGCTGTGCTGTGGTTGGACTAATATAGCCAAATGGGTTTGCACTTGGTGCTGCTAAAGGAAAAGGCAAACTCTCTAATAAGGCTAAAGTTAGGGCGTGGTCAGGAATCCGAATGGCTACTTGCGACAAGCCACTTGTTACCAAATCAGGAATTAATTGTTTTTTGGGTAGCAACAAAGTCAAGGCACCAGGCATGACTTTTTCGGCTAATATTTGGGCTTTTTCGGGTATTTCGGTTACAAATTGGCGAAGTTTTGCTAATGAATTTGTATGCACAATCAAAGGGTCAAACGTGGGACGGTTTTTGACCTCAAAAATTTGTAAAACGGCTTTTTCATCAAGGGCATTGGCTGCTAAGCCATATACCGTTTCGGTTGGAATAGCCACCAATTTGCCTGCCAATAAAAAATTTTTGGCTATTTCTATATCTGTTCCTATTTGCATATACTAAATTAGGCTAAAACCTCTAAAATAGTACGAAAAGATACAAATTTTCCTTTGTAACGGCGACTATGTTCAAATTGCAAATTTTTGGCAAATTCTGCTTGATATTTGTTGTAAGTGTCAATATCCTTGCAAAAATATTGAATTGCAAAGGTAGTACCTGTATTATTTTCTTCTTCATTGAGCAATTTCAAAAACTTAAATTCGCTAAATAAACCTGTTGCCATCACATCAGGAATATGAATGGTTTGCATCCAAGTTGTCCAATCTTCTCGTATAGATTCCTCTACATTTACAGTTACGTTATATAAAATCATTTGTAATGGATATTAGGTAATAAAAGACAAAAGTAAAAATAAAATTATAAATAGGAAAAAAAAAGTATTTTTTTGTGTAATTTAGCAAAAATAAGTAATACTAAAAATAGTAGTTTTTATGGCAGTAATTTACCATAAGTAGTAAACAGAAATTATTTGCATTTGTTTTTATTTATAAATTATTGCTAATCAACTATTTGAACAATTTGCAATTTAAAATTTACAACTATTTATGACTAATTTGCCTGAATATACTATACAACAACTTGCCTTACGCAATGGCAATGACAAAGAAGAAATTTGGGTGGCTTACAATGGTTTTATTTATGACCTTAGCAAATCAAGACTTTGGCGAAATGGCAAGCATTATGAACATTGGGCAGGGCAAGACCTTACACAAGAGCTAAAAGATGCACCACATACTGCAAATGTTTTTGACAAATTTGAGCCAATTGCCAAATTGAAGGAATGAAAATAATGTTGTTTAATTTAACGTAAACTACGGATTACTTTATTGATAATCAAGAAGTTACAAGTAAAATATATAATAAATAAGTTGCGTAGCAACCGTATATTCGCCTTTAGGCGGGGCTGCCTAAGCGAATGAAATGTAAGGATAAAAAC
>JBIKRY010000048.1:0-20113 GCA_044348925.1 Bernardetiaceae bacterium | reverse complement strand
TACCTTTGGGCTATAAGTCATTGTAAAAATGTAAGTTGTGAAATTCAGAACTTTACAAAAATACACTTTACTTTGACTTATTTTTTACTTCTTAGCTTAATAGCATTGGACTAAAGTCTATGCTACATTCCTTAATAATCTCTAATAGCCAAATTTTTAATAATTGTGTATTTGGTAATATTTATCCAACCATTTGAACAAATCTTCGGCATTGATATTGCCATAAAATTCATTCAAAAAATTGGTAACTTCGCCACAAATTTCTGATTTTGGGGCTTTGCGACTGATGAGTGCATTTACCAAAATATTTGTTTCTTCTTTCAATTTTTTGTGGTCTTTGATAAATTGCAAGCTAAAAGCCGAAATCAAAATACTATCATCTTTATTAAAATTGTAGTAAAATAGATAAATTTCTTTTACTTTTTTGGGATTTCGGTTGCCATAAATTACTGCCTCCGAAATAGATAGTTTGTTGCGAAAAAATGGTAATTGTTCGGTTACTTCTTTTCCTTCATACTCGTAGGTAACATAAAAATACGAGGTTTTATTCATTGGAAAAGCTACAGGATTTACCAACAAATAGGCACTTGTATCCAAGACAATATAGGCATTTAGCTCAAAATTTCGTTGCAAATCTTGCAACTGTGTCATATTTTGGCGTGGTACACTAAATCTATTTTTTGCTTGTTGCGTATATTTTTGCAATTCTACCACGTCTCCCTCTTCTTCTATGCCTCGCAATTTGGCGGTATAACGTCCTTTCGCATTTAGGAGTCCTAAAGCGTCATTTTTAGATGCAAAAATAACTTGTGCATCTGGTGCTATTTTGTCGCCCACTTTGATTATTTTGCCCGTTGCTTGTGCTTTTACAGTACCATTTACATACATTACAGTATAATCTTGGGCAAAAATATTGGTGCAAAGTAGTAATATACATACTACAAGTATAATTTTTTTCATGGCAGTTTTTATTTTCTATGCAAATCAAAGGAAATATTTTTGAATATACTTTCAATAATTATGCAGAATACGTAATTTACGGAAAAACTAAACTATTTTTTGCTTTTTTATCCATTTTTTTACTACTACGTAAAATTACAAAATATAAGTTGCCAAGCAATTTTTTCAATTATTTTTTATTGATAAATTAGATTTTGCTAATATCTATACTACAAAAATAGGAAGTTTTCTGCATTAAAATTATTTCAACTATAAAGCCAAATATATTTTTCTATGTGTCTATGTGGTTAATATAGGTCATTAGTTTTAAATGTAGATACTACAAAACTACTTTACCAAATACATTTTTCTACGTGTGCTATGTGTCTATGTGGTTAATATAGGTCATTAGTTTTAAATGTAGATACTACAAAACTACTTTACCAAATACATTTTTCTATGTGTGCTATGTGTCTATGTGGTTAATATAGGTCATTAGTTTTAAATGTAGATACTACAAAACTACTTTACCAAATACATTTTTCTATGTGTCTATGTGGTTGATATAGGTGCTTGATATAGCTTATCCATATATTTTTGTTCATATTTTGCATAGTCGTAAAAAAAAATCTTATTTTCACGCCAATATAAAAAAACACATAGCTATCATTCCACCAAATAAATTTTATGCAAACATCATCACCTCGTTTACTCAATACGGCTGTTATTGTGGCAGCCCTCGGTTATTTTGTCGATATTTATGACCTCGTTTTATTTAGTATCGTCAGAATTCCAAGTCTAAAATCATTAGGACTAAATGCAGACCAAATTACCGAAACAGGTATTTTATTACTCGATATGCAAATGTTGGGTATGCTGATAGGGGGAATTTTATGGGGAATTATGGGGGATAAACGTGGACGACTTTCTGTACTTTTTGGCTCTATTTTTCTCTATTCGGCAGCCAACATTGCCAATGGCTTTATAGAATCTATCCCTGCTTATGCTGCTTGGCGTTTTATTGCGGGCATTGGTTTGGCAGGCGAATTAGGTGCAGGCATAACTTTAGTTGCCGAAATTTTGCCAAAAGAAAAACGGGGCATTGGCACCATGATAGTGGCGGTAGTTGGGCTAACAGGGGCTATTGTGGCAGGATTTATGGCAGATTTTTTTGATTGGCGAATTTGTTACTTTATTGGTGGTGGTTTGGGAATGTTGTTATTGGTATTGCGAATTGGGGTCAATGAATCGGGAATGTTTGCCCATACCAAAGCCATAAAAGCTAATAGAGGCGAATTTTTTGCCCTATTTACCAATGGAAAACGTCTTATTCGCTATATTCGGTGTATTCTTATTGGCTTAACTACGTGGTATGTAATTGGAATTTTGGTATCTTTATCTCCCGAATTTGCCAAAGCATTAGGCGTAGTAGGCGAAGTAAATGCAGGAAAATCTATTATGTTTGCTTATACAGGCATTGTATTAGGAGATTTAGTAAGTGGTACTTTGAGCCAATTATTAAAAAGTAGAATCAAAGTAATGTTTATTTTCTTGTTGTTGAGTATTGTTGCTGTTAGTAGTTATTTGACTGCTAAAGAAGTTTCGGCAATGACACTATATTTTCTTTGTGGATTTTTGGGCTTTGCCTCTGGTTTTTGGATAATTTTTGTTACCATTGCTGCCGAACAATTTGGCACGAATATTCGTGCTACTGTTACTACCACCGTACCAAATTTTGTACGAGGAGCTTTAATTCCCCTAACTATTTTATTCAAATATTGTAAAGCAGAAACAGATATTATTACTGCAGCAGTAATTGTTGGCGTTTTAACCATCTCTATTGCTTTGCTTGCTTTATATGGTTTGAAAGAAACTTTTGATGAGGAACTAAATTACCATGAAGAAATGTAAAAATAAAACAATATTTTTGCTTGTTTTTCAAAAAAAAACTATATTTAAGGCATTAACATTTTACAAAATCTACAATGAGAACCCACGCTATCAAAACAATAAATAGTCATGTTCGCAATTACAACGCAATGGTGGAAGGCTTGCGAAATGACCAACGATACAATAGTGAAAGATTAGATTCTATTCGTACTTTGTGCAATGACTCTGATGATACTATACTATTTGCTCTCTATTTGGCAAAAAAAGTACAAAATAGCGTAGCAGAAAACCCAGCACTAAGTTCCCATAAAGAACTTATAGACGAAAGTTTGGCTTTATTTGAGCCTTTTGTGCATGGCAAAATCATCAACAACATAGAAATGATGCACCTAAAAATTCAAGTAGCTCGTTTAGAAGCAGTACAAGATTTGTTTATTCCTAAAAATGGCGAAAGAATCCGAATTATCAAAGATTGGAATGTATTAGTTTTAGAAGCTGCTTATAATTGTTTGTTATATCCAAAAGAAAGCGTAGAAAGAGGGGCAAAATTAGCAAGACACTATGCTGAAGTAAGTATTCCTGATAGAGGCACAGGTTTGTTAGTAGAATCGGCAGACCGTCTGCAAGATATTGCAAATTTTTGGGAAGAACATTACAAAGGACATAACGAAATTCCACAAGAAGCTATTGCCTAATAGACGTTATTAAGGTTTGTAGCATAGACTTTAGTCTGTGCTTGTAAGTCCTTGATTATCAATAATTTAAAAGCACAGACTAAAGTCTATGCTACAGAATTTAATAATCTATAATACAATAAAATTTCTTTCTAACTTTATTAGCACTAACATTTTTTACAGAAATGTTAGTGCTTTTTTTAGCTTTTTGTGATTTTGGTGTAGTATGTAATGTAATTTGCGTAGCTTCAGATATGCAAACTGTTCGTAGCTGGAGCTACGAACTACTATTAAGCAACTTACATTACTACTATTTCCAAAATTCTAATACTACTATGATTTGGTTTTTTTGTGAATAAACTTTCTTACAAATTGTGTAATATCGTCTTTGACTTCACCTTCCAAGTTTTTAGCCAAACTTGCAATTTCTGTTTTATGTGCCAAAATAGAACCTTTTTGGATAGGTGCTGTTGGCAACCAAACCCAATGTAAGGCAGTTGAAAAATCTAAATCAGGGTGCGAAAGTACACATACTGCACCTTTTTGCAAGTTTCCTGCATCAAATATCCACATTTCCCGCCTAAAATATGTTGGATTTACCTCATTAATTACGGCACAAAAAATATAGCCATCTCTACTTGCGTGAATCATTGGGGCTTTGGATTCGGGTCTTTTGCGTGGAATAAATTGCAAAGACATCAATTCACAGGATTTTGGAAATGAATAAAAATCTTCGATTTTCATCGTTTCTGTATTCAAACGACTAACTTGAAATGGCACACCTTTCTCGGTATAACTTACTACTTCCTCTAAAGGTACAATTCGATTTGGATAATTTTCGTACAAGCTATAAATAAATTTAGATAATCGTCTATTTTCCAAACCTGAACATTGCCAATACAAATCTTTGATTTTATCTACAGCTTTTGTTGGCGACAACATACCGTTGTAGGTATAGAATCCTGCAAGCCATGTATGTGCAGAATTTCCCGTTTCTTCGTTACCCGTTAAATGTAAATACTTTGCATTTGTTTGCATTGTATTAAGATTAATTACTACTTTTCCTAATCTACTTACGTCCATAGAACCTGTTGCCAAAATGCCTGCCGAACTTGGGTCTGCTTTGCTACCATCTATCAATTCATCATAAAAACGTATCCATTCTGCCAAACAAGAAGCTGCGTTATTTGCCGAATATAAGGTAATGGTTTGATTATCATTGAGATAGTCGCAAGTAAAATGAACAAACTCTGGCGATAATTTAAAAGAAATAGCTTTTACATTGCTTACCCCTGCTTGTAAATCTGTCTTTTTTATAATGTATAGATTGGTAAAAGATTCTTGTGGCACAGAAGTAAGATAACGTATAAAGTCATCAATAATTGCATTATAGGCAAAAGGGCTAAGTATATCTAAAGTGATTTTGAAGGCAGAATCCGAAAACAGTAAATAATCTTTGCTAATTCCCATTTGGTGTACACATTGCATAATTTCTATATTTTTGCCATTTTGGTCGGTAATATTCCATTTTTGAAAATTTCCTTTGCCATTATATGCCAAAATATAAACTGCGTCTATCATTGCTCTGCTTTTTGCCGTATTTTCGTCTATAGTGTCGTTATCAGGGTTTGCAAACATTTCTAAAATCTCTTGTGCTTGTTCTTTTCGAGATAATTTAGACGATTTCAGTTGTGTAATTTTGGTTTCCAGATTATTTTCAAAGTCTTTCATTTTTTCAAGACTTGTAATTTTTTGGAGAAACCGCACCGAACTCAACAAATCACTCATAGATTTGGTATAGTTGAGGGTGTAATATATTTTGGTTTCGGTATCAAAAACAGGGTGTGCTGTGGCTTGGATAAGTGGAAAAATCCATGGCACGTAAGATGGCGTAGCAGGCACAAAATCCGAAATTTTGCCTACAGGACGCAAACAATTTAGGCTTGCAGGGTCAAATTCATAAGCACGTCCTAAATCAGAGGTAGCATATAGCCTATAATTCGTTTCGCCTTGATACAATACAGGCACAAAAGCTGTAGCAGCTTGGTCTCTTGCTCCCAATAACGGCGAAAGACGTGCTATGCCAAAATTTCTAAACCCTAATATTTCGTGTCCTTTGTTACCATATTTGGTAGCTTCGTCTGCTTGATAGGCAGGAAAAGTTTTTAGAATATTGGTTTTAAGTTGAATATTTCCAGCTTTAGAAAAGTCAAAACGCATAATATAAGCATCGCCACCTAAGGAGGAGGAGCCATATTCTTGGTTGATAGTACCGTCTGCGTGATATTTTGGATATGGAAGGGCAGAGTTTACAGTACCAGAAGGGGTATTCATAAACGCATAGCCATACATATCTGTAGGAATCGTGCCTTGCAATACTTGCAAAGCTACATTGAGACTTTGACGTGAACTCGAAACTATTGGTTTGATGGGTGAATCGGCAGACATAAAAATGATTTTAGGGATAAAATGTTTCCCTTAAAATAACATAATTAATTCCAAAATAACAAAAAAAAAAGATTTTTTAATATTTTAGAACATAATTCTCTTATCTTTTTGCTTACCTAAGAATTATGTTCCTAAAATTATTCTTTTTCCCCTGCTATCCAAATATCTATAACGGTGCCTGTTTTTACCATTTTCCCTTCTACATATTCAGGTTTTTGGCGAATGACGATTCCTGTAGCTTGTGTGGCAGTATTATCATAATTTCGATTGACAACCAAGCCTGAGCCTATCAAAATACCTTCGGCTTCGTCAATAGGTTTATTTACTACATTGGGTATTTCGAAAGAATCTTTACCCATTCCATCACCAATTTCGAGGTCAATGACACTGCCTTTTGGCAAAATAACCCCTTTTCGCAGCTCGTCATGCGTATAAAACTTGTCTTTGTGCGAAATTCTTGTTACTACATTGGCAGCCAAATCTGGTACATATTTTTGTGTACCTATTTTAAAACCTGCACTTTGCAACATTTGCACTACTTGTTTCATCGAAATATCTGTTACATCTGGTAATTTTTCCAAAGGTGGCGTAGTCGAATTGATAGTTAGGTGAATTCTGCGATTGATTTTTACTTTGGAGCCTGCCACAGGGTCTTGTGCCAAAACCGAAAGTGGTGCTTTGCCTTCTACATAATTGGAATCATCAACAATAAAACGAAGTTCTTTGTCCGACAAAAATTCCTCCAATTCGCTAACCTTCATATTACTCAAATCTGGGACTGTAATTGTATCCCCATGGTGTGTAGTAACGGGCAAATACACGTAAAAAAATAACAATAAAATGATAAACGAAATAGCAATAATAAAAATAATATTAAGCCATAATGCACGTTTTGTATTTTCTCGTAATTGTAATTTGTCAAGAAGTTCAAACATAAGTAAGATATTTTGGCAAATGTAAAAAAGTTATCCTACAAATCAATAAAAAACCTAAAATTTCCAAATAATGTAAGGTATGTAGCATAAAATATACTGTAGGCTTGAATAGTTGCCTTAAGACTAAAGTAAAAATACACTAACCTAATCTGCAATATTTCCTTTTTGTAACATAATTTTGCGGATTTCTTGACTACCATCAGCAAAGCTAACAGTCAAAAAATAAATGCCATCTGCAAGATTGCTAAGATTTATCGCAGTGCTATTGTCTTTGTCGAAAATTTACACAAAAAAATTAATTTTATTAGTTTTATTGCACAAAAAAACGAAATAAACTAATAAAAGTAGGTTTTTAATTTACCTTTGACGTGCTAATGGAGTGGTTTCAATTCCATTGCGGGTGCGACACAAACCAAGGCAGGAAAACCACCTTTTACTATAAATATTTCAGTCCTACGGACTTTTAAAAACTTGTGGGTAATCGATAGCCCCTAAAGGGTGTGGTACATTCTACGCAAGTTACATTATATCTCCATTCTTTTATTTCAACTTCAACATCTGCCCTAAACTTAGTGCATCAGACGTTAAGTGATTAATATTTTTTATTTCTTCTACAGTAATATGGTATTTTTTGGCAATACTCCAAAGAGAATCTCCGCTTTTTACTTTATAGATATTGGTTTTGTTGGGGGTTGTTTCTTTTTTGGGTTTATGGCTTGCCAATAAAATGACTGATTTTTGTTTAGTAGGCTTTTTACTTGCTACGGCTTCCATTTCTTCGGTATAGGTATCTCCTTGATAAATTATCAAAGCCTGTCCTTTATTTATTCTATTAGATTTTAGATGATTCCAAAGTTTTAGTTTAGCTACTGTAGTGTGATATTTCTGTGCTATTAGTCCTAATGATTCGCCATTTTTTATGGTATGTATCATTTTACTTGGCTTTGCTTTTGGAGTTCCATAAATGGTGCCTGCGTCTGTACTAATTACAAGGTCTTCTTGTGGCAAAGTGTCTATTTTTTGCAAATTTGCAACAAGTTCTACATACGTAGAATCTATACGCTGTGCATCTTTGAGGGTAAATCTTTGTAGAGAATCTTTTTTGGTTAAATGGAGGTGATAGGCATTGAGCATAGCATTTGCAAACAATTCGCCTTTGTGTTGGTATCCTTCTGGAGTCAAATGTAGAAAATCTTTGCGGGCAAGTCCGTTTTTCTGCCATTCGAGCATAGAATTTTTGCTACCACTAATTTCATAAAAATCATAGAAAGCACAGTTTTTTTCGAAAGCTATGCGGCGTGTCATTTCCGAAAACTCTTGTGTAGATTCCAAACCTTTGTGTCTATGACAAGCCTCTTGTACCGACAACAATAAAATAGAACTTTTGGGCGAAGCCAAACGAATGGTATCTATAAAAGATTTGATAGTTTGTTCAAAAGAAGGTTGTTGCAACTTGCGTAACGGAAAAAAATCATTGATTCCTAAGTCAATTACCACCAAATCAGGTTTTAATTCTGCTAATTGTTCGGGTAATAGGCTTTGTCGTGTCAAACTCCGAAAACTTGCCCCATTTACTCCAGCACAACTATACATAATTCCATTATTTTCTACTCTTTCTATCATTACGCCATTACATTCAAAAAAGTGCTGTTCGGCTTCATTTTTGACTACCGAAAACTGCAAAATTTCGCCTGCTTCTTCGGGCAGTTGTACAGTAACATAAGGCAGATTATCCGACATATCATTGCAATCAATGTGAATAACGTCTTCTAAACCAGAGGTAAGTAATTCTAAATCAAAACTTTGTGGAGATTTTTTGCAATAAATTTTCAATACATGTGCCGATTTATTCAAACTTTCCTCTTTAAATCGCAACATAAAACTTGCACGTTGGTCTTTGGTATGTACGGTTATTCCCATCATTCCCAATTCAAATTTAGGCATCCATTGCACATTCTTGGCAAAATCCCAACGTCCACGACTAAAGGTAACATAATCTGCTCCTGCATGTGTACGTGCTGCTGCATACGGAAAAATAATTCCACGTCCACCTGTACCAAAAGTTTCGTGTAATTTTTTGCGAACTTGGTTTGGATAAATATCTGCTTGAATATGCGAATCTCCAATATGAAAAATTTTTACTTTTTCGTTTTGTGAGTTTTTTAATTTGTCAAAAAAGTGTGCTATTGCCGTATAATTTTCCCATTCGATATAATTTTTGGAATAATCTACAAATGGATAGCTATGTTTAAAAGAAATTTTATTTTGAATATACGGGGCTTGTAAAGTGGAATCTACAAAATTTGTGGTCAAACCGTTGCCAACAATAGGCGTAGTTTGTTGTGCAATAGCATTAGAAAAAAATGCAAAAGCTATAAACAAAAAGGATAAACATATTTTTTTCATATTCATACGCACAAAATAGCAAAGATTGTCGCAAATTTATAAAAAAACATAGGATTTATTGCTATAGTAGAATTTTTTATCAAAAAAAGATGTAATCTTAATAGATTACATCTTTTTTTGATAATTTATAGTAGCTAAAAAATTATTTCACTAATTTTTTCCATTCTGCAATGGAAGTTTCATTCATTTTTACCCACTCGTCATTTTTTGCTTCAGCCGACATTTTTTTGCTCATTTCTGCCGATTCTATTGCTCCTTTATAATCTCCAGATTTTGCTTGAATCAAGGATTTCATACGCATCATCCAAAATGCTGTTTTATTGATTTCGGTAGCTTTGTTTATCCATTCTAAAGCTTGTTTCAAATCTTTGCCATTTTCGTAATAATAGCTTGCAGATTGGTAGTAATTTTGTGCTGCTTGTCCTAATGGATTAGCCATTACTTTTTTAATTTGTTCCGAAATTTTTACATCTGGCTCGGTTTCTACTTTAAGGCTAATACCTGTTTTTTCCCACATCATTTCCAACATTGCCGAAGTAGTGGTAAAACTTGAAAAACCTATCGTAAAAGTTTCAAAATTCATTGCCAAAGTTTGTGGTTTTACTTTAAAACGCAACAAGTCCATTCCTTCTGCTAAGGTAGAACTGCCCGAAACATCTTTGCTAATGATAATTGTCCATTCTGTTTTATCAGGAATCGTAAAAATAGAATATTTACCTGCTGGAATTTCATTGCCTTCCAATTTGATTTTATCATCAACAGTTAGCATCGTAGCACCGTTTGCACCTGTACGCCATACCTGCCCAAATGGTACAACATTACCAAAAATAGTACGTCCTTTTGCTCCTGGACGTGAATAATTAATGGTAAAATTTGTAATTCCTACTACCTGTTGTATGGTAGCACTTGGACTTGGTTGTGGGGTTTGAATTTGTGCCACCGCATTGCCACTATACAAAGTACCTGCAATAAAAAGTGCTGCAAAAAAATTTTTCATATCCAATGTAGATTTTATAAAAGTAAATAGTTGGTTTGCACTTGTAACTACTACAAAATGCTCACAAAGGTACAATTTGTTTATAGAATACGTTGTTAAGGTTTGTTAAATATTAGACTTCTGGTAAAAGCCTCAAAAATACTTACATTACCTATACTAAAAATTAATTGGTTTTATCCAAAGATGTCATCTTTTTTTCAAAGATGACATCTTTATGTTCTGTTTTTTATAAAATTATTTTAGTTTTAGTATAATATTTTACGTAGTTTTAAGAAAAATAAAATTAGATTTGAAACTTGCACCTACTATCTTCCAAGATGTAATCTTGCGAAGTGTCGCAACATTCAAAAGATTACATCTTTTCACACAAATTTTATGAGAACCATTCATTTTATTTCCTATTTATTTTTATCTTTGTAAAGAAAATAGTAAAGACACCATTTTATATGAATGATACACTCTATCAAGAAAAGCAAAAACTTTTGGCTATTCGCGAAACCTATACACAAAACCTGCTCGAGGAGGTAAAAGAAATAAAAACAGATTTTATTCAGACCAAAAATTTAGTCGTATTGGGAGGTGCTGTGCTTATTTTGGGTTATGTATTGCTTAAAACAATAAGTGGGGTATTTAGTATTTTTAGCAAAAAAGAGGAAAAAGTACGTGAAATTATTATCGAAAAACCATACCAAGTCTATGACACGAAGGCAATAGAAAAAGAAAGTTTTATGTCGCCAATCATCAAAGCTATTAAACAAGAAATTCGTCTATTTCTATTAGGAATAGCAAAAGAGGCATTAAGAAATTTTTTAGAAAAAATACAAGAAAAAACAAAAACAGTTTAGCACCGTACATAGTTTACGTTGTAGTAATATATATTTGTAATACATTTTAATTAGTACGACTATGATAAATAAAGTAACCCTGTTGGGGCATTTGGGCAAAGACCCTATTGTCAAACGAACCGAAGCTGGAATCCCTGTCGCAACCTTTTCTATGGCAACTTCCGAAACCTACAAAGATAAAGATGGCAACAAACAAGAAAAAACTGAATGGCACAATATTGTGGTCTGGAGAGGTTTGGCAGAAGTAGCCGAGAAATACCTCAAAAAAGGCTCTTTGGTCTATGTAGAAGGCAAAATGACCACACGCAGCTATGTAAAAGATGAAATTACAAGATATATTACAGAAGTAGTAGCCGAAAATTTTAAGATGCTCGACAGAAAAGAAAGTGCAGGCTATAACAATGCACCACTGCCCGAACCACCACTAACACCAGTGAAAACAGGCACCTACACTGCCCCACACGAAGGCAATAATGATTATATGTCCGAAAATGGTGGCTTAGACGATTTGCCTTTCTAAGCTGATGCAGCAAAAATAGAAATTAGTAAAGAATATAGCATAGATTTTAGCACTAAAGTCTATGCTACAAATTAGTTAAGCTTGTATATGAAAGTAGCAATTATTGGAGCAGGAATAGCAGGACTTGCCACTGCGGTACGTTTGCAAAAGCAGGGTTATGCAGTTACCGTGTTTGAAAGTGCAGAAAAAGCAGGAGGCAAACTATCCGAAACTTATTTGGCAGGTTGCCGATTTGATTTGGGACCATCTTTGTTTACCCTGCCCGAATTGGTAGAAGATTTATTTGCGGTGGCACAAGAGCCAATCGCAGAATATTTTAGCTACAAAAAGTTGCCTATTTTAACCAATTATTTTTATGAAGACGGCACAAAAATTTGTGCCTATAGCAATCCCCAAAAATTTGCTAACGAAATTGCAGCAAAAACAACGGATAAAGCCCAAACTATTTTAGACTTTTTGGAAAAAAGCAAAGAAAAATATGAACTCACTGCTGATATTTTCCTAAAACAATCTCTACATAAATTAACTAATTTTCTAAATTTCAAAACAATTTATGCAATTTGTAATATTTACAAATTAGATGCCTTTCGAACAATGGCAGAGGCTAACCAAACTACCTTTGTAGATGCCAAAGTACAGCAATTATTCAACCGTTATGCAACCTATAATGGTTCTAATCCATACCAAACTCCAGCAACTCTCAACATTATTCCACATCTCGAATACAATATTGGAGCATATATTCCTACAGGTGGTATGTATGATATTACAAAAGCAGTGTTTAAGTTAGCAAAAAAATTAGGAGTAGAGTTCCAATTTTCTACCAAAGTAGATAAAATTGTTACCAAAATACAGAAAAATAAAACACAGATTGTAGGCGTAGAAATAGATAAACAAGTACAAGAGTTTGCGATTGTGGTAAGTAATGCCGATGTAGTAAATACTTATCGTAAATTATTACCAGAAATTTCGCAACCCGAAAAAATATTAAATCAACCAAAATCCAGCTCTGCCCTAATTTTTTATTGGGCTATTGCTCAAGAATTTAAGGAATTATCTTTACATAATATTTTTTTTAGCAAAAATTATGAAAAAGAATTTCGGCATTTATTTGTAGAAAAAAATATTACTGATGACCCAACTATTTATATCAATATTACCTCGAAAGAAGTGCCAACAGATGCACCTAAAGGTATGGAAAATTGGTTCACCATGATAAATGTACCTAATAATTCGGGGCAAGATTGGGATACATGGATAGCTGAAGCCCGCAAAAATATCCTTGCCAAGTTAAATAGAATTTTACAAACAGATATTCATACAAAAATTGTTGGCGAAATGGTTTTAGACCCTCGAAGCATCGAATCTCGAACTTCGTCTTCGCAAGGTGCTTTGTATGGCAATAGTAGCAACAATAAATATGCAGCTTTTTTGAGGCACGCAAATTTTTCTTCAGAGATAGAAAATCTTTATTTTTGTGGTGGAAGTGTGCATCCTGGTGGTGGCATTCCTTTGTCTTTGTTGTCTGCGAAAATTGTAGGAGATTTGCTAAAAAAATGATGAATTACAATGACTACTTTACGTTTTTGTTGTAAAAAAAGATTTTGTTTTGCAGAACTACGCCGTAGTTCTGCAAAAATTAGTTTAATAACGGTGGAAAAAACATAGAAAATTCAGGAATTTCTATTTGTATTTGTACTTCGTCTGCCACACGTTGCATGGTATAATAGCCAAACATTTTGCCAATTCCAGACCTTAAATTGCAACCCGAAACATATTCATATTTGCAACCCATACTAATAATAGGTTGTTCGCCGATAACTCCTTCTCCCTCTACTTCTCGTCTTGTGCCATCTGCGTCATAAATATACCAATGCCTACGCAATAATTGCACTGCATAATCACTTTGATTTTCAATTACAATATGATAACTAAACACATAGTTATTTTCCAAAGGATTAGAGTACATTTTTTGGTATCTGCTATGTACCGTAACTTTGATATTTTCTGTTAAGGCTGTTGTCATACAAATTTTATGTTATATTACTAAGTAACGTACTATTTTAATAATACTTTGCATAAAAATACTTTATTTTTATAGATAAACAAGCAAACAAGAGATTTTTATTTGTTAATTTTTTCATAGCTTTGTTGTTACTTCTACAGATTTGAAAAAAAGTATATAAATTATTCTGTTACTCTTTATATTTTCGCAATACAAAGCCAATATAAACTCCTATGGTGGCAACTAAACTTGTCCACCAAATCCATTCATAGTTTGTTTCTTCTGTTTTGTTTATTTTGCTAATTTCCTGTTTTTTGGGAATCACAAAATTTATTTTCAATATTTCGTTATGTAATTCTTGTGGAATTTCCACCAAATCGTGTAAATAAACTCGGTTATTTTTCCAAGTGGCTTTTTTGAAGTTAAGAACTTCTTTAAGTGGTTTAAGTTGAATTACTCTATCTAGCCTTTCTTCTATTACTTTTCCTGTTATACTATCTATTTCCAGTGGTACATCATGTATTTCCATAAATTGCTTAGCATAATCAACATTTGCTTTTTTCTTTGTATTTGCGATTTTAATGTTAAGATTTTGGTTTTTCCCTCCAGCATAATGCTGAGCAAACAAATAATATGTGTAGGCATGACGCATGGAATAAGTATCATAGGTAAAATCCGCCAACTCTGTAAATAGTTGTTGCATAATGGGATTTGGGGCAGGAATAAAAGGCACTCTAGTCCTTAATTGGTAATCTATACTTCTTACAATTTTTTGGGCTGCGTGTAAATCCTTTTTTAGTGCTGTTACTTTAAAATCAAAAACAGTATTTTTTGCGAAATAATTATTGTCTTTTGAGTAAGCTATTTCAGCTTCTAAAATTTTTAGATGTACCCATTCTGTCCCAAAATGTGAATGTGGATTGATTTCTACACTTTTTTTGAGAAAATAATTAGCACTATCCAAATTGCCTAATAACTCATTTACTGTACCCAAATTAACAACAATATTATATTCTCTAGGATTAGCTTGGTATAAAGTAGTCAAGATATTTTTTGCTTGTTCAAAATAACCTAAGAAAATTAAGGATAAAGATAAATCTGTAAGTTGTGGATAATCATATTGTAATAAGTTTTTCAAGTCATATTTTAGCAAAATTTTGTAATATTTTTGCTGACTTTTACTAACTAAATAAGGTTTAATTTCGTATGCGTGATTTGCATCAATCATTTCACCATCTCCTCTAATTTCATAGCCATTCAAACACGCAAACTGAGGAAGTATAAATATCAAAAATAAAAGGGTGTATTTTTTCATAAAAGTTGGATTTAAGTGGTAGGTTATTATTTTAGACACTACTAAATTAGTTAAAAATTGTTACTGTAAAATTTCCGTTGGAGATTTACCTTTTTTAGGTAAAAAAATCAAACTTTCCAAGTCTTTAAGACTTGGAAAGTCTATTTTTCGTTTTTTTGCAACGGAATTTTTACAATAACAATTAGTTTAAAATCTTGATTTACCATTATTCAACTATTCCAGATTCTGTTTCATTATCCAACTCTCTGTCTTTGAGTTTTTTATCACTTACATTTTTGTTGAGAAAAGCATTAATTCTATCTATATCAAAATTAGAGATAATTTCTCCCAAAGAATTAATACCAATTTCAAATCCTTCTAATTCAGGATGCACGTGCAAAACTTCTTTTTCGTTTTTTGGGTTTTCTTTCGAGTTTTTCATCTGTGTATATAAGTAAGTTTTAAATTTTGATACGAAATAGATTTATAGAAGTTGTGTTTGTACTATTTTTGCGTCTTTTATTTCGCCTTTTTCAAGTTCTATAGTTCTGTCTGCCATTGCTGCCAACTGCAAATTGTGGGTAACAATGACAAAAGTTTGTTTAAATTCTTTGCGAAGGTGGAAAAATAGTTCGTGCAACTCGTTTGCGTGTTTTGTGTCTAAATTTCCCGAAGGTTCATCTGCAAAAATAATATCTGGCTGGTTCATCAAAGCCCTTGCCACCGAAATTCGTTGCTGTTCCCCTCCCGAAAGTTCGGAGGGTTTATGGTCTTTTCGAGAACTCATATCCAATAATGCCAACAATTCATTGGCACGTTTTTCTATCGTATTTCGGTTTGTTTTAGTGTTTCCTGTTTGTAAAAAAGCAGGCAGGCAAATATTTTCAAAAGCCGTAAATTCAGGCATTAAGTTATGAAATTGAAATACAAAACCAATATGTTTATTTCGGAAAATAGCCAAATCTGTTGAAGATAGTTTTTGTAAATCTGTATCCTTAAATAAAATAGTTCCGATGTCTGCCCTATCCAATGTGCCTAAAATATGCAAAAGTGTACTTTTCCCTGCTCCAGACGTGCCAATAATTGCAGTAATTTCACCTGCTTGTATTTCCAAATTAATCCCTTTTAAGACACTAAGTTTTTGGTAATTTTTATGAATATTAATAGCTTTGAGGAGCATATTTTTAGTATAAATATTTTTTTGTAAATTTGTAACAAATAACGCAAATTTATGGTAATTACCAATAAGATAACAAAGAAGATGTTTGAAATATTTATTAGCAATCTATAAAAGTAATTTTTTTTAAACCAATTCCATCATTTTTTAGTTTTATAGCCATGAACAATCCAGATGACAATAATTATACGCCAAACGAAATAGATGTTTCACAAATAGATTTGGCAAAAATGAAGGAAAAAATAGCGGAAAATCCCTCTTTACTTCCTTATGCCCATACCGTTGGTGGTGCAGTTATCAAGCCTGAAGACGAAGGCAAGATAAAAGGTCGTGCCATTCAAGCTATGCAAGAGCAAACTACAGCCCAAATGCACCAATTATATGAGCAGATGCAAACTTTGGCTAAACAAGCACAAGATATTCAACGTAGAATTGAGGTTTCTAATCGTATTTATGTGGCAGAAATGCGGTTTGAACCTATTATAGGACGTATTTATCACCTTTACGAAAAATATGATGGCACAGATACATTATCCTTGATAGCACCTAACGAATGGGGAAAATCTAAAAAATTTGCCAAACATATTTCCTCCGCCAAATTATTAGCAGACCATACTTGGGAGGTAATAGATTAATATCAAAGTTTTTTTTACTAAAATTTTTAAAATCAAAATATATATATATCTTTGCAATCCAAATTTAAAGAATAATAGATTATGAAAAGGACATTCCAACCTTCAAACAGAAAAAGAAGAAATAAACACGGTTTTCGTAACCGTATGGAAACTGCAAACGGCAGACGAGTTTTAACAAACCGCAGAGCTAAAGGCAGATGGAAATTGACAGTTTCTGATGAGAAAAAACACAAAGCATAATTTTACCCTGTGTCAGACAATAAATTCCCTAAATCCGAAAGACTTTGTAGTAACAAAATAATTCAGGAGCTTTTTATGCAACGCAAAGACAATATTAGCGATGATAAAGGCTCCTTTTTTGTCTTTCCCTTCAAAATAGCTGCAAAATATCCTATTCCCAAACTCAATAAAGACGAGCCAAATAACGAGCAAACAAATATACAAGTAGCAACCGAATTTGACAAAAAATTTCCACAAGTTGTAATTTCTGTTTCAAAAAAAAACTTTAAACGTGCTGTAGATAGAAATAGAATTAAACGACAAATTAGAGAAATATATCGTTTAGCAAAATCTAACTTGTTTAGAAATTTGCAAAGCCACCAAATTCCTGTAGCATTAGCTATTGTATTTGTTGCAAAAGAAAAACAAGATTATGCAATCATGGCAAAAAAATTTGACAAAGTAATGCAACAAGTTATTGCTAAATAATATTTTGCACCTACACCAAACACGCATTACCAACTTACTACTAACATTATTTTTACTTGATTTGACCAATAAATTATGAAAAATATAGATTTTAAAGATTTGATTATATTGGAAAATGAGGATTATATTATCATTAACAAACCGCCTTATATTTCGTCTTTAGATGAAAGAACTCCCGACAAAGCAGGAATAAGCATTATTCGTATGGCAAAAGACTATCATACAGATGCCCAACTTTGTCATCGTTTGGATAAAGAAACCTCAGGAGCATTGGCAATAGCCAAACACGCAGAAGCATATAGAAATTTGGCAATGCAATTTGAAGACAGAATTGTAGATAAAACCTACCATGCTGTAGTCAATGGAATCCACGAATTTAATGAAAATGCAGTTCGTTTGCCTATCAAACAACTCAAAAATGGTACAGTAATCATTGACCGAGAGGAAGGAAAAGAAGCCGAAACTTTGTTCAAAACTTTAGAAGTATTCAAACAAAATACCTTGGTGGGTTGCAAACCAATTACAGGACGTATGCACCAGATTAGAGTACATTTGCAATGCCTCAAAGCATCTATTGTTGGAGATTTGCAATATGGTGGCAAAGATTTATTTTTGTCAGAAATCAAACGCAAGTTTAATCTCAAACAAGACACAGAAGAACAACCACTTATCAAAAGAGTGGCTTTGCATGCAAGTTCTTTAGCTTTTTTGGGTTTAGACCAAGTAGCCATTCGTGCTACAGCAAGTTATCCCAAAGACATTACCGCATTGCTAAAACAATTAAGAAATTTTAGTTAAAATAGATATGAAAATTGTAGGAATTATACCTGCCCGTTATGCTTCGACAAGATTTCCAGCTAAAGTTTTAGCAGATATTAAGGGCAAAACCATGATTAGACGAGTGTATGAGCAGGTACAAAAAGCCTCTCTCCTCGATGCTATTTGTGTAGCAACTGACCACGAAGAAATTGCTCAAGAGGTGCTATCTTTTGGAGGAAATGTAGTATTTACTGCCAATCATCATCCAAGTGGCACAGACCGTTGTTTTGAGGCATTGCAAACAATTTGCAAAAAAAACGCAGTAGATTATAGCTATGCCGTTAATATTCAAGGTGATGAGCCTTTTATACAGCCCGAACAAATAGATTTATTGGTGCAAAGTCTCTTAGATGGCAAAGGTGAAGTAGAATTAGCAACGATGATATTGCAAGCCCAAAAACAAGAGGATTTGGAAAATCTTAGCGAAGTTTTTGTAACTTTTACAACTGCTATGGAAGCCTTGTATTTTAGTCGTTTTCCCATTCCATTTCAACAAAAAGTACCCAAAGAAAAATGGTTAGAAACCCATACCTATTATAAGCATTTGGGTATGTATGCCTACAGAGCCGATATTTTAGAAAAAATAACCAAACTTTCGGTTTCTAATTTAGAAAAATGCGAATCTCTCGAACAATTGCGTTGGTTAGAAAATGGCTTTAAGATAAAGTTGGTATCCACAGAATATGATAGCTATTGCATAGATACGCCTGAAGACTTACAAAAAGTTTTGGCAATGTTTAGCAACTAACTTATAGCCACAAGTACAAAAAAAATTTGTGATTAGCCAAAATAATACGTACTTGCTAAGATTTTAAACCTCAATTTTTATCCTAATTTTATGCTCAAACATTTTCTTTCTGCCGTCTTATTTTTCGGCTTATTTCAAACAAATTTTGCCCAAAAACTATCTTATATAGTTAATTTTGAAGCACCACAGACGCATTATTGCGAGGTGCAAATAATATTTGAGGATATAAAAACGCAACACGTAGATTTTAAACTACCTGTTTGGGCTCCAGGTTCTTATTTGATACGAGAATTTTCGAAAGGTGTCGAACAAGAAAAAGCCGTAAATGACAAAGGACGAGCAATAAAAGTAGAAAAAATAAGCAAAAATACTTGGCGTATTCACAACGAAGGCAGTAGCAAATTGCTATTTTCTTACAAAGTATATGCTTTTGAAATGTCGGTTCGTACAAGTTTTATTGATGCTTCGCATGGATATTTGAATGGTTCAAGTATTTTTATGTTTCCCGATGGATTTGTAAATTTACCTTCTGTTTTGACTATTAATCCATTCAAAACTTGGAAAGAAATTTCCACAGGTTTATCTCCTGTAGATGCAAAAAATAAATATGTATTAGCTGTTCCTAATTATGATATTTTGGCAGATTCTCCCATAGAAGTTGGTAATCAAAAAATCTATAATTTTAAGGCAGCAGGTGTAAAACATGAGGTAGCTATGTATGGTGGTGGCAATTACGACGAAAAAGATTTGCTCAAAGATATGGCAGCTATTGTAGAAGAAACTACCTCTATTTTTGGCGAAAACCCTTGCAATACTGCACCATTTGACCATTATACATTTTTGGTATATAGTCTTTCTAAAGGTGGTGGTGGTTTGGAACATCTAAATTCTACAAGTTTGATGCAACCACGTTTTAGTTATCAAGGTGGTGGTTACGAAGGTTTTTTATCTCTTGTAGCTCACGAGTATTTTCATTTGTGGAATGTAAAAAGACTAAGACCAAAAGGATTAGGTCCCTTTGATTATGATAACGAAAATTATACAAAATTATTATGGGTTGCCGAAGGAGTTAC
>JBIKRY010000290.1:0-6051 GCA_044348925.1 Bernardetiaceae bacterium | reverse complement strand
GCCTTATATTTTGGCAACGCAAAGTATTAATTATTTTGCAAATTTGGGAATAACTACCGTAAGAAACCATAATTTGGCATTAACCCAGAAAATTATAGACCATTTTAGCCAAAAATTTCCAAAAAATTCTGTCCTTTCGCCTATCGAAACCAATCGTAGAAGTGCTACTGTTATTTTACATTTTGGCGAAAAACAACAGGAAATGCTCACAAAGTTTCAAGAAAATAAAATTCAGTTTGATGTACGAAATATAGGTATGCGTATTTCGCCACATATTTACAATACGATGGAAGACGTAGAAAGTCTTTTTATGTAAATTTGTAGCTGGAAATAGCAGTTTTTGTTAGTTTATTTTCTAAGAATTTATGTAGCTTTGCAACCATACACCAAAAAAATTACAAAAATATGTTAGATAAAAATGGTATTGCCAAACGAATAGCACAAGAATTTAAAGATGGTTATTATGTAAATCTTGGAATTGGAATTCCAACTTTGGCAGCAAATTATATTCCTGAAGGAGTTGATGTAGTTTTGCAGTCTGAAAATGGCTTGCTTGGCATTGGCAAATTTCCTACCGAAAACGAAGTAGATGCAGACTTGATTAATGCAGGCAAACAAACTATTACTATGCTTGCAGGCTCGAGCTTGTTTAGTTCGGCAGAAAGTTTTGCGATGATTCGTGGTGGACATATTGATTTGACTATTTTGGGTGCAATGGAAGTATCCGAAAATGGAGATATTGCAAATTGGAAAATCCCCGGCAAAATGGTAAAAGGTATGGGTGGGGCAATGGATTTGGTGGCATCTGCCAAAAATATTATTGTGGCTATGCAGCACCGCAGCAAAGATGGACAATCAAAGTTGCTAAAAAAATGCACTTTACCTATTACAGGATTGCGTTGTGTAAAAAAAATAATTACTGAATTAGCTGTTTTGGAAGTATTGCCTGAAGGGGCTTTCAAATTATTGGAAAGGGCACCAGGGGTTTCTGTCGAAGAAATCAAAAGTGCAACCGAAGGAAAATTAGTAATAGAAGGCGAAATTCCAGAAATGAAATTGTAAATTTTGTTGCTTGTGTATCATAACTTTTAGCTTGCAAGGCTTATAAAAGTTCTTGCAAGCTAAAAGTTATAATTTACAATAGCTAAAAACGAAGAAATTACTGCACCGTAATAGTTCCAGCACCGTTATAGCTATGATATTCTCCGTTATACATAGCATCGGCACTCACAGGCCCCATGCGGAATACGCCCGAAGATACACAACGCACCACATAATAAAAAGATTTTGGTTTTTCGGTAGCAGTTACAAAAACATTTACCCTATCATCTCTAAAATCAAAATGTTCGGGAGTAGCTGCGTCTTTTATCCAATCCATACCTGGGATATTGCTAAGTCTTGGGTTTTCAATTTCAAAACCTGCGGGCAACATATCTGTAATTACTACATTAGGCACATCTTTAGTTTTAATGGCTTGTAAATCGAGGCGAATAACCAACATATCTCCTTGTTTTAGGGTTTTGGTATTGCTAACTAAATTACCATTTCTATCCAAAAATACTCTGCGAACTTTTAAGAAATTATCTTCTTCTTTAAATTTCCCACTTGCATTTAAACCTTCTACTTCGTAATAATAGTACAATTTGCCTTGTCCCGATACCGAAATATCTACTCTTTTGCCTACTGCTTCTTTGCCTAATACTAAGGTTTTGCCATCAAAATTTGCTATTTTTGCACCAGCAACCGACACTGTAGCTGTTACAGTTGCCTCGTTTGCTTGTTTTGCCAATTTGCCCAAAGCCAACAAACCAAAAGCATTTTCTTGTGTATTGAGGTAACTTGTTGCCTTCATTTGTTGCGACAAGTGTCTTGCCATCGTTTCAATTTGTGGATTTTTGCTGTCTGTATCTATTAAGGCATTCAAAGCCATTGCCTCATCACGTATATAAGACGAAAAACTACCATCAAACTCCGTTTCTGCTCGCAAAGTGCCAAAATTTGGCGGAATAATTGCCCTCGCCGAAGGCATATCTCCAATTAATTGGTAAGACATTGCCAACAAATATTTTGCATCTACGGTTAATAAATCGGGATTTGCTTTGTAATAGTTCATCGTTGCTTTATCTGCCTGCCCAACCATTGCCAAAATATACAGACTATAAGCTATTTCTTTGGGTGCTGTTCTGCCTACAATACGTTTGTTTGCCGCATCAAAATAGATATAATCTTGTGTATTTTTGCGTTTGACTTTCATATCCAAATACGCATAAATTTTATCCAAAAATTTCTTTTCTACTTCAAAACCTGCATTTTTTGCTTCCGTCAAAAAGTGTGCTGCATAGACTGTTCCAAACCAACTTTCATACGTGCCACCTTCCCAATACGCTAATGCACCATCATATAATTGCATAGTTTGTAATTTTTGAATAGCTGCTTGCACATTTTGTTTTGGATTGAGAAGTTGTAACTTGCTATCTCCCAAAGACTTAGCTATTTCGCCAAAATAAATTTGTGGAAAAGCAGTCGAAGTTGTTTGCTCTACGCAACCGTAAGGATACTGCACCAAATACGCTAAATTTTTGGAAAACTGCACTACAGGAGATTTTGAAATTATCAATTTACCCGAAACAGAACTTTGTATATAATCGGCTGCCAAGTCCAAAGTGGCGTTATTTTCAATAATTCCTGAATTAGATGTTTTAAGCAAAGAGGTACTTGGACGGACTGTAATATCCAAATTTTCTTTAAAACTCTCGTTTCCACTCACAAAACTTACTTGTACTTTTGCAGTACCAATTAGTTCTTTTGCTTTGATTTTGAACTTTACTTGTTTTTCTCCATTTGGCGAAATGCTAATATCAGCACTATTGGCACTTGTCAAATTAATAGCACCCGAAACTTCCATTATAGCTTTTCCACTTGTGTTAGTGGTAGCTGTATTGGTGATAGTCATCGTAACATCTACCTCATCATTTGGCGACAAAAATCTCGGCAAAGATGTACTCACAATAATTGGGTCTGCAACAGTCATATTTTTGGCAGTCGAACCAAAAGCCGAATTTTTATGGGCAACGGCAATAATTCGCACACTTCCCGAAAATTTTGGCAAATTGACCGTATAACGAACTTCGCCATTTGCATTGGTTTTCAAGGTTTTACTCCAAAATGACAGTAATTTTACTCGTTTATTTGCCAATGGGTTTGTTCGTCCACTCATATCATAATCATCTGCACCGTAGCTACGTGGCAAGGTTTTGATTTCTGGGAAAAGTCTTGGATACAAATCAAAAGCATTAACTTCTAATGCACGTTTTTGAAAGAAAAAAGCATATGGATTTGGATTTTCATACCGTTTTTTCAATAAAATACCTTCGTCAATTACTGCAACTGTAACCTCAATTCCTGCTTCTCGTTTGCCACTTTGCACAACTATTTCTTGTTTTACTTCAGACCTCGATTTATCTATTGCCTTGATTTCCAACGGAATAACATTATCCTCATTTTCTACAGTAACCGATTGAAAACCATGTGCAACTGTTAGCGGAATAGCAGTTTCGGTAGCTGGTTTTATCAGCGTTGCGGTAACATATACGTTAGGAACATAATCATTTTCTATTTTTATAGACACTTCGGCAGCTTTTTTGTCGGTTTTTGTATAAAAATACCTTTTTACTGTGCCTTGTTCTATGGTAACTAAAACTTTGCCTTCAAAAGGAGTTTTTAGCAAAAATTTTGCAGTTTCGCCAACTTTGTATTTTGCTTGGTCTGCCAAAATTTTAATTTCGCCATCTTTATCTACTTCAAACGAGGAGTTTTCTGTACTTCCCCAACCGTAGGCATAAAAACGTGAAGAAACATACGTTTGCCCATTTGCCACGTCTGTAAAACGGATTTCATATTCTCCTGAACGGGTAGCAACATACGGAAAATTAGTAGCTCTGCCTTGCACCGCAACGGTTTGTTCGAGAACAACTACCTCTTTTTTCTGTGAAATATACCGAAAATTATTGTCATAATCTCTTTCCAAAGCCGACTGCCAATCATAACGAATTATCGTAATTTTGCCTTTTGTGCTTGCAGGTATGCCTTTTCTATTAACGGCAATCAAACCTATAGAAATAGGACTGCGTGTATTAAAATAGTAATCGGGCATTTTCAAACCATAATACAAACTTTGTGTTTCTACTTCAAAAGTTTTTTTGGAGGTTACAGTTCTGCCTGTTTCATCAAAAGCTGTAGTGTAAATATCTCCGTCTAAAAGTCCCGCAAAAGCAACTTCTGGCAAGGTAAATTTGGCTTCTATATTCCCTTTTTCGTCTGTCATTCCCTCTAAGTTTTCTAATTCTCCAATATTTGGAATACCGCCATAAATGGTAAAATTATATTCTTCTAAACCTTTTGCTCTAAATTCTTTACGATTTAAAGTGCCTGTAACTTCATATTTTCTATTGCCCGCAGGAGTTCCAAACAAATTCATTACCAAAGATTTTGCCGTTACTTTTTCGCCTGCTTGATAGGTTTCTTTGTCTAAATTTGTAGTAATTCGAATTCTATCGGGCATAAATTCCTCAATGTTAATTGTTTTGGAATTGAGAAATACGTCGTTAGAGGTATATACTTCAATGCTATAACTTCCTGTAACCGCAGAGACAGGAATCGTCAAAGTAGTTTCAAAACTACCTTGTTCATTCAAAATTCCACGAAAAACCGCAAATTCATTTCCATCAGGCAATAAAACTTTCATCTTGATAGGAATACCTGCAATTGGTTTGTAATTTCTATCTCTAATAATGGTTTTGATATTTGCCACTTCGTCTGGTCTATACAATTCTCTATCGCCATAAATAAATGCTTGGTACTGCCCCACATTGCGTTGCGTTTCTTCAGAATAACCATTAAATTTTACCCCTCCAATCTCAAAACGATTCATACTTACCCCCGACTGACGTAGGTGCATATAGGTAAAATCTTTTTGTCCTGCTTGTTGTGCAGTAATCATATCCACTTTGAAATCTGGAATTTTTTTGGTCAAATTTGGGAAAAATGCTACTCCATCAGCATCTGTTTTTGCACTCAAAACCTCTTGATTATTTTCACTAACCAAGGTAACTTCCACATCTTTGAGAGATTTGGTATCTATAATAGAATTTGCAAAAACCCACATATTATTATCGTCTGTTCGACTAATCAAACCAATATCCGACAAAGAAACCACCGAAGAAGCACGTTTCCATTGGTCGTCAATAGATTTTACTGTTACCACATAAATACCTTTGTAGGTAGGCAGACGGTCAATAAAATCCATCGAAATAATTTGTCCGCCTGTGCCTTGTGTCATATTTTTGGTTTGGTAATTTTGATTAAATACTTCTGTTCCATAATATTCCAAACCACTATAGGAATCCGAATAATAATAATAGTCCGATTCGTCACTATAGGAATAATTATAAAACCCTACTTTTTCACGCAAAAAATTATTGATATTGTTATTAAAAATTTTGTAAACAGAAACATTTACTTTTTCTATACCAAATATTTTTACTGCAATATTTTTCTGTCCTTTCGAAGTCAAATAAACAGATTTTTTAGAGGCAAAAGCAATACTTGGGGCTAATTCGCCAAAAGTTATATACTGTTCAAAACTTTCGGATAGTCCGTTTCCTAATACGCCTTGCAAGTTTTTTTGGATAGTAATTTTGTAACTACCTTGAAAATCAAATTTGCCTTTGACATAAAAGCCAAAATCTGCCATTTCTATTTCTACACCTTCTACTTTTGGTTCTATGCTTGCCAATTCTTTAATTTGCTTAGGAGTCATACCAATAGCTTGGTTGGTACTAACAAAAATAGCAGGACTTGTTCCTAAAGTTTCGCCTGTAACTTGTGTAATTTTAAAATCTGTACCCTCTGGCACTTCTACATTTATCTTCAATTCTGTTGCTTCTACGCCACTATTTGGAATTTTTAATCCTTTTTTTATCAATACATTTAGCAATTTTCCTTCAAGTTTAATGCCTTGTGTAGTTTGTAATGCTAATTGTATAATTGGTG
>JBIKRY010000047.1:0-20273 GCA_044348925.1 Bernardetiaceae bacterium | reverse complement strand
AAGGCAATGTATCATACGATTGATAAAAATTTGCTTGCAAATACAAAATTAATAAACCAAAAACGAAAACATTTAAGAACATCTTTAGAAAATTATCTTAATGCTTTTAATCAAATTATCCAATTAGAAGGCGAAATAGGACACCATCGACAAGTTGGATTGAGTATAGAAATGAAAGAAATTCTACTAAAAATAGACCAAACAGTAGATAAAATTAGTATATTAGCAGTGCAACAAAAAGAAGGAATCAATGCAACCATCAAAGTTGTATTTTTGACTATTATTACTGTTTCTGTATTACTAATTTTATTAATGGCAATAGCATTTAGATATATGACAAGTTTTTAACCCGCAGATGCAACTTTGGAATACGGTTTTATTTTTGCTTAGTTTTTTTGGTCTAAAATTTCTCATACATTAGCCAAATAGTAGTACGTAGCAAAAGCTACGCACTATTTACATATATTGCACAAAACTACTTACTTGCCTATTCTTCACACAAAACCTTATCATATTCTGCATTTGGAATGGTTTGTTTGCGAACCACATTACCATCTTTATCCATATACAAAACCACGTGCAATTCGGCTTGGCTTACATACACTTCGACAAAGAAAAACTGATTTTCAACTGTACCTAAATTTTTGATAAAAGAATAATCTTCAGGAATTAAATTACCTCGTCGATTACTCAACAAACCAAAACCTTTGCCTCGATAAGTAATAATTATCTTTTCTTGTGCCGATTTTGTCAAAATTTTATAGTCATCAAATTTTTCTAATAAAAACTTTTTACTAACCAAATTATATAATTTCCACAAATTTTGAGAAGTTTTTACCAACACAATACTATCTGTCCAAAATTCTACTTTTGTAAATTGGTCGGCTAATAATGGCTTATTCTTCAAATCGTGAAGCATAAAAGTCTTTCCTTTATTTGCAATAATTGCCTGTGCAGAATCTCCGTATGCAAGCAACATTTCCGTTGCATTAGGCTCATACAGAAATTTTCGGCGACTATGATATACCCCAAATTTCTTTTTATTATTTTGTAAACTATACGAATACGGAGCAGTAAAAGTAATTTGTGTATAGGCTGGTTTTAGCAAAATTTTGCCATCAAAACTCAATAAACCCTTGTTTTTACCTTGCGTAAAAATCAACACATTGTTTTCTGTTTTTTGTAAATTATCGTATTTAAAAGGCAACACAAGTTTTCCATCTTCGGCATACATACCTTGTTTTTTCAATTTGGTATTTTGTGTAAGTAGATAAATACCTGTATTTGTTTTTATCAACTGTTTGAAAACCAATTCTTTACGGTTAGGAATTTCTATTTTTGTGTTGGTTGGAGTAATCCAAAAAGTTTTAGTTCCTTTTGTTGCAAGCAATATATTTTCGCCAATCCATTCTATTTTATCATATTCTGCTTGCACAAATATATTTCCTTGTCCGTCTGCTGCACCAAATTTTGCATCTTTTTGAATCGTAAATCCATAGACTCTGCTAACATAATTTTCAGTGATTTGTTGTGCTATAATTTTGCTAAACTCTTCGCTAAAACTTTGTCCTTTAAAGTTAAATAGTTGCCAAGTATTTTCATGTAATTGCACCAGCCAGCCATTTGCTATTTCTTTAATAACCTTTTTATCGGCTTTAATCAGTTCATTTCCATCTAAATCTGTGATACCAAAACTTTCGCCATATTTTACTTTCATAAACACTTTATGACTCAATTCATAGGTTTCGTAAGGCAGAGAAAGACTAATTTTAGTAGGATTTTTTTTGGCTTGATTGTCCTTAAAAATAGCTATTAATTTTTTTGGTGCAAAAAACCCTTTTTCTTTTCCTTTTGTAATTAGCAAAGTATCCCCTCTAAATTTTTCGATTTTGTCATATTCTGCGTCCAAAAGTTTGATGCCATTATACAAAAACAAGCCATATTTATTCTGTTTTTTAAACTTGATAAACTGATTTTGTGCTACAGCTTCCAATTCTTCATATTCGCAAGGTATGACCAATTCGCCAATAACTTTCTTAAAATTAGGTTCTTCGATAGGCAAACCCGAAAAATATGCCCCTTGTTTTTTGTCTTTTTCGGCAATAAAAACTCCTTTTCCAATATATTCCAAATAATCATATTCGAAAGGTACTACCAAATTGCCAAGTCGGTCTGCTGCCCCTATTTTGTCGCCACTTCCACCTACAATCATATCTTTTTCTACCACTTTGCAACGGTCTTCCTCCCCTATTTGCTCAAAAGGCGTATTAACCAAAATATTTCCTTGATTATCTATCATCGAAATTTTATGATTTTCCAATACCGAATACAATGGAATATTGAGATATTTCACATATTTATTGACAAAATCTTTGACAGGCACATTGGGATATAATTTGGGAAAACTGTTTTTGTCTTCGGTCAAGTGCCAAATCCACGCCCAAGCCTTTGAAGTTTCGTGATTAGTAGGATATTTTCGCAGAAATTCCAAATACGTTTCCACACTAAAATCGGTGATAAATAAGTTAAAAATCTTATTTTCTATTTCCTCCTTAAATTTGGTAGTAGGATATTTGCGAATAAAATTTTCGTAGGATAGCAATTTTCCGTCTTGCGTTTCGGTTTTGTACAATAGATTTTCATATTGTTCTTTTGCCTCTTTAATTTCTGTTGCTTGTGGATATTTATCTATAAAAGTTTTGTAGGCTTGTAAAGTATTTTCACGTCTTGCCAACAAAAAAGCCAAAGCATTGCGATTGGTTTGGGCTTGTGCAAAAAGTTTGGAACTTGGATATTTTTGCATAAATAATTGCCAACCCGTTACTGTATTGTCTTTTCGTAAAGTAAAATAAAAAATATTGCTTTCTATGCTATGTTTTTGTTCCTCAAAATCTGTAGCCAAAATTTGTAACTCACGCAGTTCGTCTTGTGCTTCTGCTTGGCGTTTGTTGCTCCTATCGAGGGTTTTATGACGTGCTATCAATATATTGGTTTGTAGATATGCACTATCGAGATTTAATTTCCGATTAGCAGAGTCCAAAAAATATTGGGTGTTGAGAAATAGAGCAGCCAACTGAAATGTATCTTGTTCTAAGAGTTTGTTAATTTTTTCTTTGGCTTTTTCAAATTCTTTTTCTTGTAAGTTTTTGGAAATAGTTTTTAGGCTTTGTGCTTGCAAATTACTAAGCCAAAATATACAAAAAAAAGTTATTAAGAAAATACGAATCATCATAAAATTATGTTTATGTTTGGTAAAAGTAACTAAGTTTTTATACATTTCCACTTTGTAATGAAAAGTAATTTTATTTTTTAAATTAGACGTTAGTAAGGTTTGTAGCATAGACTTTAGTCGGGGACGCCTAGTCCAATGCTGTTTGGCTAAGAAAATAAAATATAAAATTTATAATTAATTGATTATCAGATAATTATAAATTTTTTAAGTGCCGTTAGGCACGAAATATTTATAGTAAAAATAGCACCAACTCCCTCCAAGTGCCGTAGGCACGAAACCTATTTCGTGCCTACGGCACTTGGAGGAGTTGGGACTGTTTTTGCTATAAATATGTCGCCCTTACAGGGCTAAAAAGGCAGTTTAAATATTTTTCTTAGCTTAATAGCATTGGACTAGGCGTCCCCGACTAAAGTCTATGCTACAGAATTGAATAATCTATACTAAATAAACGAATTTTTACTCAAAAAGATACTTTTTGCTTAGTAAGTAGCCGAAACTATTTACTAAGCAAATAAGATTATAGATTAAAAAACTCTTGGTGATACAAAGTCAATCCTGCGATTGGTTCTTCGATAATATTACCAATGCAAATATTTTTTTCTTGTGCAATTCGTTGCAAATAGCTCGAAAAATAGAAAGCTATAGAACCCGTAAAATGCACTTTTACTGCTTGGTATTGTGGATATTTGCAAATCGTATTGTCAAAAAAATCAGTAAAACATTGGTGAATGATTTGTGAGCAATAAAAATCGGCTTTGTGGTCAAATAGAAATTTTGCAAAACTTGCCAAATAACGGTTTGGATAGGGTTTGCTATACACATTATCCAAAATCTCAGCTTTGTTGGTCTTAAATCTTTTGTCAAAATTTTGTTGGATAGTTTTTGGTAAATTTCCTTCCAAATAATCTTTTACTAATTTTCTGCCAAGATACGTGCCACTCCCCTCATCTCCCAACATAATTCCCAAACCTCCACGTATTTGTCCTATTTTTTGCCCATCATAAAAACAAGAATTAGAGCCTGTTCCCAAAATGCAAACAATGCCTTCACTTGTGCCACACAAAGCCCTTGTTGCTGCAAGCATATCTTCTGCCACAAAAATTTGGGCATCTGCAAAACAAGTTTGTAAGGCTGTTTGCATCATTTCGCAAGTCCGTTGTTGCCCACAACCTGCCCCATAATAAAAAACTTTGCTAACCTTGGCATATTCGGGCAATTGTGGCAATAAAGTAGCCAAAATAGTAGCCGAAATGGTACTTGCTGTTTCCAAATATGGATTAAAACCAATGGTTTTGGCTTGAAAAATTTGCTGTTTTTCGTCTATATATCGCCAAGATGTTTTGGTAGAACCACTATCTGCTATTAGTATCATAGGTTTTTTTTTCAAAATGTTGTAACTCTGCCAAAGAAATACGGTTTTCGTACAAAGCCTTTCCAACTATTACGCCTTGACAACCTATAGCTTCCAATTCATATAAATCGGCTATATTGCTAACCCCACCACTTGCAATGAGTTGTAAATCGGGGAAATTTGTTCGTATTTTGCGGTATAAATCTGCCGATACGCCTTGTAATTTGCCATCTTTGCTAATATCTGTGCAAAAAACTTGCGTAATTCCTGCCTGTGTATATTCTTCTAAAAAATCTATGATAGACAAATTGGTATTTTCCAACCAACCATGAATAGCTATTTTTTCTTCTCGTACATCTGCACCTAATAATATTTTAGTAGCACCAAATTTTTCTACCCAACTTACAAATAATGCTTTGTTTTTTACGGCAATACTTCCTACACTTACAAAGTATGCACCTGCATCAAAAATACTTTGCACATCTTCATTGGTTTTCACACCGCCACCAAAATCAATTACCAAATTTGTATGTGTTGCTATAGTTTCTAAAACTTTGTAGTTGATAATTTTGCCTGCTTTTGCCCCATCTAAATCAACCAAATGAAGACGTTGAATGCCTGCATCTTCAAATAGTTTGGCTATTTCTAATGGATTTTCGTTGTAAATTTTTTTTTGTTGATAATCTCCTTCTGTCAAACGAACACATTTGCCGTCTATGAGGTCTATTGCTGGTATAATTTGCATAGTAGTTTTATAGGTAATTTTTGCAAAGTTGTACTTTTTTTTGCAAAAATTACATTTGCAATAAATTTATTAACAATTATTTTGTGTGCTTTTTTCTATCAAAACTGCTTTACTTGATAGGAATGTAGGTACTACTCCTATAAACTGTGTACACAGCAAGAGCTACATACTACAGAAAAGGCTTAGCAAATTTGAAGAATTTTCAACACAAAACATATTGAACACGGATAACACAGAACACGCAGGTTTACACAGTTTTTCTACTTATATTATCTTTATTACCTTATATTTTTATCAAACCCTTACCCCTACAATCAAAATATCATCTGTTTGTTCATTACTACCTTTCCACTCATTTAATGCCTTTTCTATCAGCATTTTTTGTTCTTGTAATGGTTTATAATGAATTTCTTGTAACAATGCTTTTAATCTTCTGCCCATAAATTTTTTGTTTTTTGTGCCTCCAAATTGGTCTTGCATACCATCAGAACACAAATAAAACGTAGTTGGGATATGTTCTTGGTCAGCAGCCAAAGCAATGGTATATTTGGTATAAACTCTTTCTCTATTGCCCATTTGTCCACCTATAGGAATTTTGTCGCCTTTAATTTCAAAAAGTTGGTTATCAAAATGGCTAATAGTAGGTTTTTCGTTAAGGATATATTTGGTAATGCTTGTCCAAAATTCGCTATGAGTTCTTAGGCTGTAATCTTGTATGACATACAAAGGATTCATAGCTCCTGCATATTCCAAAACCTCATGTTGTTTGTCAATCACACAAATTACTGCGTCCATTCCATCTCTGTTATCTGTGGTATCTTGTCGCAAAACGTGCCGAATACCTCGATGCAATTCCGACAAAATAAGCTCTGGCGAATGGATATTTTTTTCTTTTACAATTTCGTTCAATAAATCATTACCAATCATAGACATAAATGCCCCAGGTACGCCATGCCCTGTGCAATCAATAACTGCAATAATAGATTTTGGAGTCATGTGATAAAAATTGGTTGCCAACAATGGGTCTATGCTTCGCAATACAGAATCATTTTGGGCAGTATATCTACTTTCTACATTTGCATTTTCGGTTTGAAACCTTACAGTTAGCCTATCCCCACTTACATCATGGTGAATATCTCGAACATCTACTTGCTGAGTTTTAACTTCGGCAAACCAATAAAAATCTCCACTTACAATATCACGTGGCTTGAATAAAACAAAACATTGTGGCAAAACCTCCAAAATCTGCTCTTCAGTTGGCAAAATTGCAGTTTGTATTCGTTGTGCATACATAATACTTGCCAATACATCACGATTTTTTATTTCTAATTCCTTCCGTTGTATTTCTATTGCTTGGTTTTGTTGGGCAAGTTTTAGGGCTACTTGTTTTTTTGCGTGTATGGTTTTCCACAACAATAATACAATGATTACTAATAAAACAAGAATAAAAACTGAAAAATATAACAATAATCTTTGTTGTTGAATCTTATCTTGTTGAATTTGCTTATCTTTTTCCAAAATATCTAAAGCATCTTTGTGTTTTTCGTTATCAAAAAAGGTTTGCATAATTGCTATTTTTTCTTTGCTGTACTCATTGTAAATTGTATCTTTGAGTAGCAAAGATTTTTTTTCAAATTCATAGGCTGTTTTGTAATCTTGTTTTGCTCGATAAACTTCCACTATTTTTTCGTAACTTTGTTGTAATTCATTTCTATTGCTTGTTTCTGTAGCCATTTGTATTGCAGAATCATAATAAACCAAGGCCTGTTTATAATTTTTGCGTCTATTACAAGCCTCTCCCATATTATTGAGCAGTCTTGGCATACTAAATCTATCATTAATTTTTTTGCGAATAATAATAGCTTTATCAAAATAATTAAATGCCCAAGCCAATTTATCTTGTGCCAAATAAATCTCACCAATAAAAGTCAATAAATCTGCCTTTGTCTTAAGATTTTTGCTGAGGTCTGTCATTGGCAATGCTTGTGCAGCATAGGTAAGAGCCTCGTCATATTTTTTCTGTTTGATATATAAATTAGATAAATTTTTGAGAGTGGTAGAAAGTCCATCTACATCTTGAATTTTCTCTTTGATTTGCATAGATTTTTTATAAAACTCTATTGCTTTATCAAAAAAATCTTGTTCTACATATACATTTGCAATATCGTTATACCTGTAGGCAAGATATTTGTCATTTCCAAGTTTTTCGTAGAGATTTAGGGAAATAAAATGCTGTTTTACCGCCAAATCATAGAACCCTTCGCGGTAATACAACAAACCCAACATACCACTACTTTCGGCAATTCCTTCGCTGTATTTGAGTTTTTCGGAAATAGATTGTGCTTCTTCGGCAAATTTTTGTGCTGTGTGAATACTCGAATTGCGTAATAACCATGCAGCTTGATTAAGACGTTTTATGCGTTGGATATTTTCTATAGTATCTTTTTGCAATAGCTTTTGAAGGCTATCTAAAACTGTGTCTTGAGCAAAAGTAATTTGCACAAAAACCCAAAAAATCAAAAAAAGATACCATTTTTTCATATCAATAATTTATACTATAAAAATTCCTTTACCACATGGATTAGATTTTCTACATCAAAACTTTTAGCACATAATTTTGTTGTATATTAAAAAAATACTAAATTATTGCCACTTAGCTATCAAGAAAGACGAAGTTTCTCTTAGGAGTTCTTTGTATAATTTCCTGTTTCTTCGTATCTAAGTGCTAATAAAAAATTTGAGACGGAAAACCTATTAAATGATAGATAGGTTTTGCAATACACTTTTTTCTATTTACTTTTACAAACTACAAGTCAAGGTAGATAATTTGGCAATTAAATACAATTTTCTAAGAATAAATAATCATTGTAAATTTTTAACCTTTTAGTAATTATGCGAAAAATAAGTAAATTGTTTGTATTTGGGATAAGTATTCTTTTATTTTCTTGCGAACCCAAAACAGATACCCCTACTCCTACTCCTGTTAGTACGGGCAGAGATGACAATATGGCATTAGGCAATCCTTCGAATGCAAGCACAAGTACCAGCAATGAAGATAACTATTTGATGGTAAAACCGCAATATGTTTTGTCGTATAACAATACCAAAAGCACCGCAAATTGGGTAAGCTGGCACTTAAATAGTGCTTGGAAAGGTACTACTCAACGCAAAGATGATTTTCGTAGTGATGCTACTTTGCCTACAGGTTGGAACAAAGTTACCTCAAGTGATTATACAAGTTCGGGTTTTGACAGAGGACATATTTGTCCATCAGATGACCGAGATGGTTCGCAAGAAGACAATTCTGCTACTTTTCTAATGACGAATATGTTGCCACAGGCACCACAAAATAATCGAGAAACTTGGAGATATTTGGAAGAATATTGCAGAACTTTGGTAGATAAAAACTACGAATTGTATATTATTGCAGGTGGATATGGTACGGGTGGTTCGGGCAGTAATGGTGGCACTACCAAAACTATCAACGGTATTAATGTGCCTGCAAGAGTTTGGAAAGTGATGTTAATTTTGCCAAATGGTGGCAATGATATTACACGCATTACAAGTTCTACCAGAGTAATTGCTGTAGATATGCCTAATAAAGAAAGTGTTACAGACAAAAAATGGTACGAATATAGAGTTTCGGTAAGAGATATTGAGGCAAAAACAGGGCTTAACTTTTTTAATAAATTATCTACTACTTTACAAAATAGCATAGAAAGTAAAGTAGATACTGAAAAAATAGAGTAGGTAAAGTAGTTTTACAGTTTGAAAAAATATTTTTTAAGTGGTAAACAGACTTGCCAATAGTTCCACTGGTTAAGATGATACTATTCTATACGATTGTCAAGGTACAAAAAGCACCATTGCCAACGTATAAAATAGTCTAAACATAAACAGACTTGCCAATAGTTCCACTGGTTAAGATGATACTATTCTATACGATTGTCAAGGTGCGAAAAGCACCATTGCCAACGTATAGAATAGTATCGTACCTAAACAGTTACATAAAAATTTAGGGTTTGGTTTGTAAATATTGCTATTTACAAACCAAACCCTAAATTTTTATTGGCTTAGGCAACTCTTACATCATTCCACCCATTCCGCCACCCATTGGAGGCATAGCTGGTGCATTTTCTTCTGGTTCTTCTGCTACTACACATGCAGTAGTCAAAAGTAAACCTGCTATAGATGCAGCATTTTCTAATGCCAAACGAGTTACTTTAGTAGGGTCAATGATACCAGCTACAAACATAGCTTCGTATTTATCATCACGAGCATTATAACCGTAATCATCTTTGCCATTTTTTACTCTGTTGATAACTACAGAACTTTCGCCACCTGCATTGGCAACAATCACACGCAAAGGAGCTTCCAAAGCTGATTTTACGATTTGAATACCTGTAGTTTGGTCTGCATTATCTCCTTTCAAGTTTTCTATAGATTTGATAGCACGCAATAAAGCAACACCACCACCAGCAACAATACCTTCTTGTACTGCAGCACGAGTTGCGTGTAAAGCATCATCTACTCTGTCTTTTTTCTCTTTCATTTCTACTTCTGTAGCAGCACCAATGTAAAGAATAGCTACCCCACCAGACAATTTTGCAAGTCTTTCTTGTAATTTTTCTTTATCATAGTCCGAAGTAGTTTTATCCATTTGTGCTTTAATTTCAGCAACACGAGCTTTGATAAGTTCAGGTTTGCCTGCACCATTCACAACTGTCGTGTTATCTTTGTCGATAAGCAATTTTTCTGCACGACCTAAATATTCTACAGTTGCATTTTCTAATTTGAAACCTCTTTCTTCAGAAATTACTGTTCCACCTGTCAAAATGGCAATATCTTCCAACATAGCTTTTCTTCTGTCGCCAAAACCTGGTGCTTTTACCGCAGCCACTTTCAAGGCACCTCTCAATTTGTTTACTACCAATGTAGCCAATGCTTCGCCATCTACATCTTCTGCAATAATCAACAAAGGACGACCTGTTTGAGCTACTGGTTCTAAGATAGGCAACAATTCTTTCATAGAAGAAACTTTTTTGTCGCAAATCAACACAAAAGCATTTTCTAATTCTGCTTCCATTTTCTCTGTATTGGTAACAAAGTAAGGAGATAAATAACCTCTGTCAAATTGCATACCTTCTACAGTTTTTACTTCTGTGTTAGTACCTTTTGCTTCTTCTACAGTGATTACGCCATCTTTGCCTACTTTATCCATTGCACTTGCAATCATATTACCAATTTCGGAATCAGAGTTTGCAGAAATAGTAGCAACTTGTGCAATTTCGTTAGAATTTGAAATGCTACGAGATTGTGCTTTCAAATTTTTAACTACTTCTACAACTGCTTTGTCAATACCTCTTTTCAAATCCATTGGGTTTGCACCTGCTGCCACGTTTTTGATACCGTGTGTAAAAATAGCTTGTGCCAATACTGTAGCTGTAGTAGTACCGTCACCAGCACCGTCTGCTGTTTTTGAAGCTACTTCTTTGATTAATTGTGCACCCATATTTTCGATGCTATCTTTCAATTCGATTTCTTTTGCTACTGTAACCCCATCTTTGGTTACTGAAGGAGAACCAAATTTTTTGTCGATAATTACGTTTCTACCTTTAGGGCCTAAAGTAGATTTCACTGCGTTAGCTAATGTATCAACGCCTTTTTTCAACTTTTCGATTGCTTCTGTATCGAAAACTATTTTTTTAGATGCCATATTTTTAAATTATGAATTAGTAAGTTTTTAATTAGTAAATCTTTGTTAATTAGTAAGTTAGTAAATTTTTAATTAGTAAGTCAATAAATTAGAAAATATTTATCAATTAGCAAATAAATTTACTAACTAATAATTTACTAATTTACTAACTCAATTAAAGGATTGCAAAAATATCTGCTTCTCTCATAATTAAGTATTCTTTACCTTCTACAGTAATTTCTGTACCTGCATATTTGCCATACAAAACGGTGTCGTTTACTTTAACGGTCAAAGGTTCGTCTTTTTTGCCTGCACCTACCGCAACTACTTTTCCTTTTTGTGGTTTTTCTTTTGCGTTATCAGGGATAAACAAACCGCCAGAAGTTTTTTCTTCTGCTACTGCTGGTTCTACCAACACTCTGTCTGCCAAAGGCTTAATTTTTACGTCTGCCATTTTTTTAACTGTTTAATGGTTATGATTTAGTTTTTGAAATTAATAAGTAAAAATCCCAAGCAAAACAATACAAAATAAGTGGAGAATATATCCTACTTTTTTGCTTTTTACTTGTTCTATCTATAAAATAGCATTTTATATGCCAAGCCCAAAAAATGACAATCTCTGTCTGATTTTCCTCCTTTACAAGCAAAAAAACTGACAAAAAGGACAAAATATTTCCAAAAACTGACAAAATAGCAGTAAAATAAAAATAACTCTAAAAAATGTTGAACAATAAAAGGTGCTGAAAATAGAAAAATAAACCAAAAATATAAGGGTTTAGCTAAATATGTGTATGTCAAAAGAAATTACCACAGAAAGTAAGTTTTAGTGCTAAAGTAAGGTGAGCTACAGATTAATTGATTAATAAGTAATGTAAGTTATCTTATTTTTTATGCTATTTTTATGGCAAAAAATACACATTTTTAGCGAAAATAGGGTTTTAAAATTAGACTTTTTACTACATAGTTGGAGCTACGTAATACTACGCAACGTATAGAGTTTATAGAAAATAGACAAATTACACAATTTTGAATAATTGTATAAGCATAAAATAACATAGAAAAGGAGAACCTAAGAATTGATGACAGCTAATAGAACAACTATTCTGTTTCTAAAATATATACATCTTCATTCGGTTTTTTCATCATATATTTTTCCCTTGCAAATTTTTCAAAAAGTTCGGGACTCGTAGATAGTTCCTTAATGTCTTTTTTTAGGGTTTCGATACCTTTGTAATAAAACTCCTTTTCTTGTTCCAAATCTCTTACTTTTTGGAGAGATAAATATTGCTCATAAATATTATTTCCATCAAAAAATAACATCCAAAGCACAAAAAAAATAGCAAATAGAAAATAGAAACTACGAAAACGAATAAAAATACGCTTAACATTGAAAGTAAATGCCATAAAATTTGTTTGAAAATATGTTTGAACTATAGTTGCTTTTTATTCTGTAAGTAATTTTTCTTTGGTAACGTCTGCTTTTTGTAAAGAATCCAACTCTGCTTGTTTGCGGTTTTTTAGCACGTACACATGGGAAATATTGCTAAAATCGGTACTTAATTTTACACTTATTTCTAAATATACATTTTCTAAAGTTTTCTTCACACTTTGCACCGTGCCAATCATATAATTTTCGGGATAGACGGTATTGTAGCCACTGGTAACTACAGTGTCGCCTGCCTTTACTTGTATGTGCCTAGCAACATACAATAAATTAGCTTTGGTATAATCTTTTTGATTCCATTTGGCAAAACAAGTGGTATTCGTTTTTTTGAGTGTAGAAGAAATCATCAAGTCTGCGTGCAATAAAGAATAAATTATCGAAAAATTTGGGGAACAACTTTTTACTTTGCCAACCACACCTGTACTCGTAATTACTCCCATTCCTGCTTGAATACCATCATTACTACCCTTATCAATCGTAATATAATTATTTGCATATATCAATGTATTATTAATAACTTTTGCATTGATAAATTCGTATTGTTCTGCTGTAGATTTTGGAATTTTTGTAGGAATATTCACCTTATTATTTGCCAACAACTCTCGCAAAATTGCATTTTCCATTGCTAAATCATCATTTACTTTTTTTAGACGAATATAATCTGTCGAGGAATTATAGGCGGTATAAAGTCCACCTGTTACTTCACGCATCAAGGTAAAAGCAACAGCACTTTGAAAACTATTGTTTTGAACTACCAAAGCAATACTAATAAACTCCAATAACAAAAAAGTAAGGAGAATTTTATACCGCAATACAAGTTCAATCAGCTGACGCATATCTTGTTTTTATTAGTAAATAATAGGTTTCCGTTTGCAAAATTTAGCAGAATAGTAATAAGCAACAAAGTTAGTGCAAAAATAATAAAAAACAATACTTTATTTTTCTATCTAAAGTTAGGAAAAATACTTTATTTCGTAAAGTTTTTTGTACCTTCGCAAAGTATTATTTTAGCAAAACTACTAAAACCCTAAATCATACATTAGACTTTCGCAAAAAGTCTAATATATATTTTTAAAAACTAATTTTATTATCAAAAAAAATGACCAAAGTTATCTTCTTTTTATACTTATCTTTTTGCTCTTTTGCTGGTTTTTCGCAACAAACAGACCATTGGAAAACCTTATTTACGGTAAAATATGGAGATTGGCGAACAACTTTTAATCCACAATTTCCAGCTGCTGTAAAAGCATTGGAAAACAAAAAAATAAGCATCAAAGGTTTTCTCATTCCATTGCAAGAACAAAAAAAACACACAACTTTTTTATTATCTGCATTTCCTTTCGACCAATGTTTTTATTGTGGAAAAGCAGGACCTGAAACTGTTATTGAGGTTACGGTAAAAAAAGCTATTAAAACTACAGACAAAATTATAGAAATACAAGGTACTTTAGAACTCAATGCACAAGACCCAACCCACCTTTTTTATAAAATAGAAGATGGCGAACTTATAGAAAAATAAGGAAATTTTGGATAGTTTATGCTTTTGCAAGTAGTCTATTGCTAATTTTTTTTATTTTTCTATTTTTGAAAAAAGATTTTAAAAAAATTATCTATTTTATGTAATTTTATTACATTTGATACCAATAGCATTTTAACATAAATATTTCTACTATGTCAAGTGAACTTTTGTTACTTATGGCTGCTTCGGTGGCAGCATTTTTTATTTTTATGTATTTTGTTCCTGTTAATTTATGGATAACCGCCGTATTTTCGGGAGTTCGTGTGGGTTTGTTTGACCTTGTGTTTATGCGAATCCGTAAAGTGCCTCCGCGTGTGATTGTAGATTCGATGATTACCTCTTCGAAAGCAGGAATTAATATTACACTAAACGAATTAGAAACACATTATTTGGCAGGTGGTCACGTGCCTTCAGTCATTAAAGCATTAATTTCTGCGGACAAAGCAAATATTGCTTTGACGTTTAAACAAGCAGCAGCTATTGATTTGGCAGGTCGTGATGTATTTGAGGCGGTGCAAAACTCGGTAAACCCACAAGTTATCAATACCCCTTCGGTTACTGCGGTTGCTCAAGATGGTATTCAGTTGATAACCAAAGCTCGTGTTACCTTACGTGCTAATATTGCTCAATTAGTTGGTGGTGCAGGCGAAGAAACTATTTTGGCAAGGGTTGGCGAAGGTATTGTTACGACCATTGGTTCGTCTTTGTCGCACAAAGAAGTATTAGAAAATCCAGATAAAATTTCTAAATTAGTATTGAGCAAAGGTTTAGATGCAGGTACAGCTTTTGAAATTTTGTCTATTGATATTGCAGACATTGATGTAGGTGAAAATATTGGTGCAAAATTGCAAATAGACCAAGCAAATGCCGATTTGAAAGTGGCAGAAGCAAAAGCCGAAGAACGTAGAGCTATGGCGGTGGCGGTAGAACAAGAAATGAAAGCAAAATCTCAAGCAGCACGTGCAAAAGTAATTGAAGCCGAAGCCGAAATTCCATTGGCTATTGCAGAGGCTTTTCGTTCTGGAAATTTAGGTTTGATGGATTATTACAAACTCCAAAATCTCAATGCAGATACACAAATGCGTGAAACTATTGCAGGTACAGGAAAAGATACCAAAAAATTAGACGCAGGAAAATAATTTACTGCCAAACTTTTTGGATATATAAAAAGACTATAAAATTAAGAAAGCAATTTTGCAATTAATTTTATAGTCTTTTTTGTAAAACAATCTGCACAAAGAATGAAAGTGATACAAATGAAAAAATTTTGGTAGTCGCAATAGTAGTTATGCCAACATTTCCATGAATAAAGTTTGTAATTTTGGTTCTGCAGTTTTGGCAGCTACGATAAAATCTTCTAAAGTAACTTGTTTAATATAGGGTTCGTAACACAAATCTGTTACCACCGAAACCGCAAAAACTTTCAGCCCTGCGTGATGTGCTGCAATGACTTCGGGAATCGTGGACATTCCAACAGTATCAGCACCAATATTTTGCAATAATTTATATTCTGCTTTGGTTTCGAGCATTGCACCTGTAACAGCTACATATACGCCTTGTTGTAGATTTAATGCTTGTTTTTTGCCTATTTCTATAGCTTTTGCGAGCATATCTTTATTATATGCTTCGGTCATATCAGGAAATCTCGTACCCAATTCCTCAAAATTTTCGCCTCTTAACGGATTATCGGGCAGAAACATAGAAATATGGTCTGTAATAAGCATCAAATCTCCAATTTTAAAATTTGGATTTAGTCCACCTGCTGCATTAGAAATAAACACTTGTTGCAGTCCGAGTTTTTTCATCACATAAATTGGAAATGCAACTTGTCGCATACTATATCCTTCGTAGTAATGAAAACGTCCTTGCATTGCCAAAACGGTTTTACCAGCCAATTTTCCTATCAATAATTTTCCTCTGTGTCCTTCTACAGTAGAAATTGGAAAATGTGGAATTTGTGCATAATCGAGGATAATTTCGGCTTTTATTTGCTTTGCCAAGCCACCAAGACCTGTCCCTAAGACAATGCCTGTTTCTATTTTGCCATGATATTGTTGTTGTATATAGGCAGTTGCTTCGTGTATTTGTTGAAGATAGGTCATTTTTTAGATGTTTTAAAGGATAGATTATTATGCAATATGCGTAAGATAAGTAGTACACAAAAGTTAGTTTGGCTTATTTTTGTATATAAATTACTGATAATCAAGTATTTAGATAAATTAAAAATACTTATTAAATTTTTACTTTTGTAAAAGTAAAAATTTGGGAAGTAATCCTCTTATTTGTTAATTATGGGCTATAAAATATCCACATTTCCTGCCATAATCATAGCTGTATAGCCTAAGTTTTTGTATTGAGAATCTAATTTATGGAAACATTCTTGCAAATCATTTTCTCCATTCAAGGATTTTTGGGCTAATTCATATAGCTGTTGATGAAATTCTATATTTACTTCAATTTGCATATATTGCTTGTCATGTTCATAATTTGCAAGATTAATATTAAAAACTTTGATAGTTTCTATTGCTTTTTGATAAGCTACACTATTTCTATCCAAACTTTCCAACGGTTCGAGCATAATAATATTTTTATTAGTTTTGGAATGTGTGCCAAAAACCACTTTAAAATATTGGTAAGGATTTTCGAGCAAAGGATTGATTAACAAAGGAATTTCCTCTGTAATATTGTCTTTTGTTTCATAACTTACTTGTAATGAGCCTGTTGCAAACGGAAACTGTGTGCCTTTTGCATAACGGTTACATTCATCACAAGCCACATAATAATTTTCAGGACTATAAGCCAACCACCAATATTCTACTTTTGGTCTGTAATGTTCCACATCTGCACCACCTCTGCCTTGCAATATTTTCTCACAAATAGCACACCTTTTACCTTGTTTGTCCCAAAGTATAGGTTTTAAATCTGACCAATGGCTAATAAAATCTGCTATTACTATTATTTCTTTTTTATTATACTTCGTTAGCAAGTAGGTATTATTTGTTATTACCTTCTGTTTGACTATGAACTGTTGAAACTCTTGCTTAACTTCTGTATCCTCAAATATAAAAGTCAAATTTTTCATACAGTTGTTAAAAGTTTTTGCATATCAAATTTACCGAGTTTAACATCTTGTAAATCAACACCTTTGCTTTGCAAAAATTTAAGATATTCCCAGTAGGCTTTGTCGTGAATAGAAAATCCAACCAATAAATTATTGAGTTCTTTTTTCAGTAATTCGGCAGTTTCTTTATCGCCATCAATGCGTGCTTGCTGATATGTTTCTATCTTCTCTTGCAACTTTTTACTTACCAAACTATCCAACTCAAAATATTCCAATAAAACCATCGAAACGTCTAAATTTTCGGTAGCTTCTTCGGTTTTTGTACTAAGATTTCCCTTTTCATCAAACGCCAATTTCAAAACCTCATCAGCTTTTCGGTTTAAAATAGCCATTGGGTTATGTGTTGTCAAAACAAATTGTATAGAAGGCAAAGCTATTAACAAATTATCGACAAAATTTTGTTGCCAACTTGGGTGCAAATGTCTATCAAATTCATCTATCAACACAACGCCTGGTATTTTTTCAAAAACTTCGGCAATAGGCAAACTTTCGCCTTGCAAATTGCCACGCATTGCCATAAGCCTACACAGAATATCTCCCAACAAAATCACATTTGCCCGATAACCTTCACTTAATTGGTCAGTATCTAAATTATCTCCCGATTGGCTCACAAAGTAATAACTACGATTTTCTACCAATGCTATTTTTATCAAATCTATTGGAAGTAACTCATTAATAGTCAAGCTAATAATTTCTCGAATTGCTTTGTAATTAGCTACTAAATTTTCGTCTTTTTCTCTTCGTTCTTCATAGTATAAATTATTGAGAACATCTAAAATATCTAATAAATTATCATCAAAATTGCGAAACAACGACCTTGTAAAATAATGTGGTGCATTGCCAAAAATCATTGATTTTACAAACTCTTGGTATTTATTTTTTTCGCCTTTGTTATAAAATAAATTTGCACTATATGCCAATACATTTATAACTGTGTGCGAAGTTGTTGTTCTTTTTTTGCGGTTGTTTCCGATAATAGTTTCTTGTGTTTCACTTTCATTTACAAAAGCATGTTTTAAAACGGAATATTCATTTCCTATCTTAATCAATTTTTCAAATTCTCTATCTTTGTCTGTATTGTCATCAGGCAATAAAGCCAATGCCAAAGCCTGCAAAATACTTGTTTTGCCTGTGGCATTTCTACCTAATAAAATAGTAATTTGTTTTGAAAAGTTAATTTCTAAATTGCTAATTCCTTTGAAATTCGTAATTCCTAAATGTTTTAAAGTGTCTGTTGTAAGTTGATAAGAAATTTTAGGGTTTGAAATTTCTTGGGTTAAAAAATTATAATCGAAAGAATTATATTCTTTTACTGTTTCATACCAATTTCCCAAATAACTATTAGTTGTTAATAAAAGGTCAGCACGAGCTGTAGTATAGGAATAATCTCTTACTTTATTACTGTATATACTTTCAGGAAATTCTGATATTGTTACTTTGTAAAAATAGTTTTCTCTACTATTAGAATGATACTCAATACTTTTTATCCAAAAATAAAAACCATTTTTGCTATTAATTTCAGTAAAATAATAGCCTTCTTCTTTTATTTCACATCGCAAAGTATCCTTATAAGTTTCTCTAAGCCCTTTAATAGCTTGCAATTCTGCAAGAGGTTTATTTTTTGGTAGCATAGTTTTAATTTTTTACGAAATTAGGAATAATTGCAAAATTACTACAAAAAAATTACTGTTTTTTGTCATTATTATTCTCCAACAAAATTTTTGATTTTTTTTGTATAGCATAAAGTTATATTTTCTAAAATCTAATAATTTATTTAAAATATCCATTTATTATGTCTTATTACTTATTTCATTATTTGGAAACCTAATAAAAAATCTGTAATCTTGTTTTTAGCTTTTTGTAGCATAAATTATCAACTTACTAATTTATTATATGTTTACTATACTAAGTAAGTGGACAAAATTAAGGTTGTCTTTAAATTTGCACAACTATCTGCTAATCAACACATTCGCCTAAAGGCGAATATACTTTTATTTTGTCTTATTACTTAAATTTATATAAAAACCAAACCAATGAAAAGTTTAGGAGCTTATTTATTGTTTATGACACGAGTTTTTACAAATCGTGAAAAATTCAAAGTCTATGCAAAATTATACTGGGACGAATGTATGATAATTGGCATAGATTCTCTGATAATTGTGTCTATTGTGTCTAGTTTTATTGGTGCAGTAACTGCTGTACAAACAGTTTATAATTTAGTTAGCCCTTTAATTCCTTTATACATTGTAGGTGTAATTGTTCGTGATATGACCATTTTGGAATTAGCCCCTACCATTACTGCCATTGTATTTGCGGGCAAAGTAGGCTCTAACATTGCAGGACAATTAGGCACTATGCGAATTACCGAACAAGTAGATGCTCTGGAGGTAATGGGCATCAACTCTGCTTCGTATTTAGTTTTGCCAAAAATTGTTTCAGGACTTACCATGTACCCATTATTGGTTATTCTTTCGGGTTTTTTGGCGATTGGAGGTGGCTATGTTGCAGGAACTTTTGCCGAACTTATTACGCCTGAGGAGTATATCACAGGCATACGCTATGATTTCAAACCTTTTGGGGTGTTTTTTGCTTTCATCAAGTCTATTGTATTTGCATTTTTGGTAACCAGCATTTCTGCCTACAAAGGCTATCATACCGAAGGCGGAGCTTTAGAAGTAGGTGTGGCAAGTACGCAAGCCGTAACCAATAGTTGTATTGCTATTTTGGTGGCAGATTTCTTATTAGCACAATTATTGGCAGAATTTTTAACCTCTTAGAATACCTGTAAGGAATATGGTATAAAAACTTTATGCCATATTCCTTAACAAGTCTTACTTTTAATCTATTTGGAATTTTTTTAGTTCTACTAATCTTATGGGCATCGTAAATGGCAACAAACCTGCTTTTAATACAATCAACTGCCCTTTATCTCCCAAAATATAAGACACAAAACCTGCACCCAAGCCCGACCTTGCCTCTCTACTCAACACATACACAGTCCGAGAAAAAGGATAAAATTTTCGTGCAATATTTGCTTGAGCAGGAATATACCGATTAAGGTCTAAATCTGTGTGAATATTAGTTACTTTTTGGGCTGTAGTATCGGGAACAACTGCCAAAACTTTGTTTTGTTTCATAAAACGGCGAACTTCTTTTTCATTCGCAG
>JBIKRY010000289.1:0-6061 GCA_044348925.1 Bernardetiaceae bacterium | reverse complement strand
TATTAACTTTTTATTGGCTAAATAGTACAAGTAAGTATCGTTATTTTTATTTTTTTATTGATACATTTTTTTAACAACAAAACTTAACATGACCTACAATTACCTACAAATTTACTAAAAGAATAGCTTGTCATACAATTTAGGAGATAAATGTTAATTTGTTAAGAATAGATTTTTTTTGTAAGTAGTTGATTATCAATGAATTATTTGTAAAAAACTGAAATTTATATAACAAACCTTAATATTTCTTAATTTTTTAATATAATAAGAATGATTTTTAACATAAATTAATACTACTTTTGCACACTATTTAATCTTTACTTCATTTAACATTATTTTATGAAAAGAATTACATCATTACTATTTTTTGTAATGTCATTCTTTGCCTTGACAAATATTGCATTTGCACAAGGTGTTACTACTGCTTCTTTGAGTGGCGTAGTAAAAGATGACAAAGGAGAAGGTTTGCCAGGGGCAACGGTTGTGGTAGTTCACACACCTTCAGGTACTAAGTATGCAACGGCTACGCAACCAGACGGTAGATATGCTTTGCAAGGTTTGCGTGTTGGTGGTCCTTATACGGTTACTACCACTTTTATTGGTTTCAAAGACCAAGTAAATGAAAATATTTATTTGACTTTGGGTACTACTACCAATTTAAGTGTAAAACTTAGCGAAGGCGACCAAACTTTAGATGTGGTAGAAGTAGTTTCGGGCAAAAACTCGGTAATTAATTCTGAACGTACGGGTGCAGCTACCAATATTAGCCGTGAGCAAATAGAACGTATGCCTACCATTAGCCGTAGCTTTGCGGATATGACTCGTCTTACGCCACAAGCAAACGGAAATAGTGTAGGTGGTCGTAATGGTGGTTTTAATAACGTAACTATTGACGGTGCGGTATTTAACAACTCTTTCGGTCTTAGCCCAACCATTGGTGGACAAGCATCTGCACAACCTATCAGTTTAGATGCCGTAGAACAAGTACAAGTAAGCATTGCTCCTTTTGATGTGCGTCAAGGTAGCTTTACAGGTGCAGGTATTAATGCCGTAACAAGAAGTGGTACAAATACGATGCAAGGCTCTGTATTTACTTTCCGCCGTACAGATGGTTTGCAAGGTTTCAAAGTAGGTGATGTCGAAGTTCCTCGCCAAGATTTATCCAACTGGCAATATGGTTTCCGTTTAGGAGGTCCAATCATCAAAAATAAATTGTTTTTCTTTGTAAATGGGGAGATTGAAGACCGTATTACCCCTTCTACTTCTTTCCAAGCTAATAAACCAGGATTGCCATTACCAGGGGGTACTTCTAACACTTCTTCAGCAAGTGCTGCAGAATTAAATGACTTGCGTAATTTTATTACACAAAACTTAGGCATTGACCCAGGTGGGTTTGAAAGTTTTGGTTTGAGAACGTATAGCCAAAAAGCAACTGTTAAATTGGATTGGAATATTAGCGACAAACACAAGTTTAGTATCAAATATAACTATCTACAATCGTATGCAGATATTGCACCAAGTAATAGCGGTGCTATCACAACAAGAAATCCAGGACAATTTGGTATGCCATTTCAAAGTGCTTATTACACCATTAATAATAACTTAAATTCGGTAATTGCAGAATTAAACAGCCGTTTTTCTAACGAAGTTTCTAATACTTTCCAAATTGGTTATACTGCTATGCGTGATTTCCGCGACAGTTTTACCAGCAAAGCCTTTCCAATGGTAGATATTGGTAATGGTTCTGGGCAACAATTAACGGCATTTGGTTACGAACCATTTACTTACAATAACATCTTAAATACAGATGTTTTCCAAATTTCTAATAACTTATCTATTTACAAAGGAAAACATACTTTAACTATTGGTACTTACAACGAATTTTATAAATTTACCAATGGTTTTGCTCCAACTTATTATGGTGCTTACCAATTTTCAAGTATTGATGCTTTCAAAGCAAGTGTAAGAGCTGGATTAGCAGGTGCTAATGCAACTCCTGAAGATTTAGTATTAGGTGCTCCATCTCGTTATCAGTTGCGTTATTCGGCTTTGCCTGATGGTTCTTTCCCATTGGCAACTACTCGTGCTTTCCAAATTGGTTTGTATGCACAAGATGAAATTGCAGTACGCAACAATTTGAACTTAACGATTGGCTTGCGTGTAGATATGCCTTATGTTACGGCAGACGTAGAAAGAAATCCTGTAGCAGAAAATATGACTTTCAACGGTGGCGAAAAAGTAGATGTAAGTAGATTACAAGGACTTGCACCACTTTGGTCTCCAAGAGTTGGTTTTAACTGGGACGTATTTGACAACAAAAAAACACAAGTGCGTGGTGGTACAGGTATTTTCACAGGTCGTGTACCTTATGTTTGGATTTCAAATCAAGTTAGTAATACTGGTAATTTATTTGGCTCTATTGACAATGTTGGTGCAAATGCAAGTCGTAATATTTTTAACCCAAATGTTACTGCCTACATTCCTGCTTCACGTGCATTATCACCAACTTCTACCTTTAACTTAGCATATACAGACCCTAATTTTAAATTCCCACAAGTTTGGAGAACAAATATTGCCATTGACCAACAGTTGCCTTGGGGTATAATTGGTACTTTGGAAGGTATTTATACTGCGGATTTGAATGCTGTGTATTTGCAAAACGTAAACTTACCAACTGCAAGAGGCGTATTAAATTCTGAATCAGACAAACGTCCTGTATATTTTGGAAATCCAAATACTTTTGACCCTAATGGATTACCATATACAACAACATCTGGTACAACAACTACAACAGTAAATGGACGTATCTACAGTAATGTATCTGATGCTATTGCGTTGAGAAATACTACACAAGGTTATTCTTTTAATTTTACCGCACAATTACAGAAAAACTTTGGAAAAAGCCTTTTTGCAAGTGTAGCATATAGTTATACAGATTCTCGTTCGGTAAATGATGGTGGCTCTGTGGCACAATCTATGTGGAGAGATAGACCTATATCTGGTGACCCAAATGCAACTGCTTTGTCTTACTCTAACTTTATGGTACGTCAAAGAATTATAGCTTCGGTTTCTTACAAAAAAGAATATGCTAAATATTTTGCAACTTCTATTTCGGTATTCTTTGAAGCTGCACCAAATGGTAGAGTTTCTTATGTCTATCAAGCAGATGCAAACGGAGATAACGCAGGTGGTAACAATGACTTGTTATTTGTGCCAAAAAACCGCAATGATATTAACTTAGTAGATATTAATGGATTTTCTAATGGTGTACCTTATACCTATTCTGCTACGCAACAATGGGCAGATTTGGACAAATATATTGGTCAAGACCCATACTTAAGCACTATGCGTGGACAATATGTAGAACGTAATGGTATGGAATTGCCAATGTATGCAAAAGCCGATTTGAGTATTCGTCAAGATATTATGTTGAATCCTACTTCTAACAACAAAAAACATACTTTGCAATTTAGTTTTGATATTTTCAATTTTACTAACTTGTTGAGTAGTGCTTGGGGTGTAGAACAATTAGTAAATCGTAACAACTTAATTACATTTGTAGGTCGTGAGGCAGTGCCAGCAGGTTCGCCAGCAGGTACACAAGGGAAATCACAATATTCTTTCCCTTACCTTGATGTAAATACACAAACTCCACTTACTACTTCGTTCCGTAACAGTTTAAATAATTCTGCAAATACAGCAAGATGGGTAGCACAGTTTGGCATTCGTTATATTTTTAATTAATCAAAACATAAAGTTTCGTAACCCCGAGAGAGAATTTTGCGTGTTTCGTAATTTCTCCTTCGGGAGTTATAGTGCTAATTATTACAAGAAATAATTTGTCAATAAGAGCCGAAAATGAATAAAGTATCGTTTTTTAGTCTGCTTATATTTTTAAATATAGCTTGAAAGGGGAAGAATTTGTCTTTACTCCTAAAACTTTTGAATATGAAACTTCTACCTACTTATTACACAAAAATTTAGGTAATATCGTATTATAAAGTTAATTTTGTCATGAAATTTATTATTTAACTCTAAATTTATTATTTAACTTATGAAACAAAAATTTTGTATTTTGACAACAGTGCTTATGGCATTATTATTTTTTAATTCCTGCTCATTAATTACAGAGGAAAAAACAATTTTATTGGATGGTAGTAAATCTATTACTGCTCCAAATTTACAAGCAATTAGCAATCCTAACTTCAAATTAGATGAAGTAAAAGTAAAAAAACTAATTGCTGCTTCTGAAAAGGTGAAAAATTTAACAAATGCAAAAATAGCAGCACTTAAAGGGAAGAATATCATATCACGTGAAAATTTCCTTTCACTGTATAAATTGTCTGATTCTGAGAGGTCAATTATACTAGATTTCACTTCTTGCCTGAATAATATTAAAACAACATATGCTTTCATAGAATCACCAAAACTAAATTCATTACTAAAAGAAGTATACAAAAAAGAACTTCTAAAGTATAATAATAATGGACGTATAGAAGGAAGTGATGATCAAACAGAATGCCTAAGTTTTTGTGATGATAATCTTTACTTATGTCAACAACAATCATGGGAATCATATCAAATGTCCCTTGCTATATGTGAAAATGGGGGGTGGACTAGCACAATATGTCAAGATTATTGTTATTATGATTATTCTTATATGATGTATTATTGTGCTCAAAGTTTCTGGTCGTGCCAAGCAAATTGCCTGTAGTTTTGCTTACTACTTCGTTCCGTAACAATACAGGTACAGGTTCACGTTGGGTAGCACAGTTTGGTGTTCGTTATATTTTCAACTAAAAAATTTCTTATAACTTGTAAGATTTTTAAAACCTTACAAGTTATAAGAAATGTAGCATAGCATTTAGTCTGTGCTTTTAATTCTTTGATTATTAATAGGTAAAAGCACAGACTAAAGTCTATGCTACAACCTTGCAGGCTAAAGCCTACGGTACAAAAAATTAACTCAAAAAAATATCGTATGAAAACTATATTCTCTAAATATAAAACCTTGGCATTTGCCACTTTAACAGGTGCAATGCTAACAAGTTGTGCATTGGACACTGTTCCTACGCCAACCTATGCCGAACTGATGATAGTAAATGCAGTACCTGCGGCATCTTCTTCAACACGTTTGGTAGCAGGTACTGCACCACGTCTTGAAGTAAACGTAGATGGAGTAGATTTGATGGCTGACTCTTTACAAAGTAGCAATTTCAGAGGTTATTTTCCATTAACAGCAGGCACAAAAACAGTAAAACTTACTGCTGCAAATGCACACCCTGCCGCAGGAATTACCTTAGGACAAGAGTTTCATTCCTTTACTTTTAATGGGGTAAGTAATGGCTTTACAAGTGCTTTTGTTTATACAGAAACTACGCCAGCAGGAGCAGTAATTAACTCTTTAATTACTACAGACGATTTGACAACGCCAGCAGATGGCAAAGTACACGTGAGAGTAGTGAATTTGACAGGTGCAGATATAGACTTGTTTACAACTACTACAGGTACAGAAGGAACGGCAGTAGTAACAAGTACTCCTATGGCAGTAGTTACAGGGGTAAAATCAAAATCGGTTTCTGCATTTACGCCTTTAGATGCAGTGCCTTTGCGTGCTGGTAGTGCTTTGCCTACTTTTGTTCGCAAAAACTATAGTTTCCAAGTACGTGCTGCGGGTGCAACTACTAACTTAGCTACTTTGGTAACTTCTACCAATAATACCAATGCAAACACTGCTACTTTGGAAAATCAACGCATTTATACGATTGTGGTAAGACCAGGTGCAACAGCTACTGCTGCTCCAACGGTATTTGGTTTGTTCAATAATAGAAGATAGTATTTTGTTACGTTGGCAACTACAATTACGATTGTCAAGGTCTTCGACCATTGCCAACGTAATAATAGTCATTGATACAATTACGATTGTCAAGGTCTTCGACCATTGCCAACGTAACAATAGTCATTGATACAATTACGATTGTCAAGGTCTTCGACCATTGCCAACGTAACAATAGTCATTAGTACAATTAAGTTGGCAATGGTCGAAGACCTTGTCAATCGT
>JBIKRY010000288.1:0-6080 GCA_044348925.1 Bernardetiaceae bacterium | reverse complement strand
AATTTGTTAGGCTTTTTTAGTAATCTTTGTAAGTTGCATAGTAGTATGGAACTCCAGCTACATACTACTACGCAAATTAGCGTAAGGAATAGAATTACAGATTAAAAAGTTAGCCTATAGAACGGAATTGGCAAAAATCCTTGTTGGTACGTAGTTGTAATTTCATTAGTACGTGCATTATAACCTTGTTGAAATACGTTTTGATTAGCAGTAAAATTTTGTAAATCTATAGCAATTTCGTGGGTTAATTTTTTGCGATTTATTTTGAAACTAAACTTCAAATCGGTACGGAAATAGGCAGGGTTTTGTAAATCAAAAGATTTGCTTCGGTCATATACTGCCCCGCCTTGTTGTTTCGAAGCCACCACGTCAATAGGCGTAATATAATTTCCTCCTGCGGTAGTAATTTTCCAACTAATACTAAAAATATTATTTTGTTTGCCAATTTTAAAATCTTTGCCCGCCAAAAAATTTACTACATAACCACCATTATAAGGTGTATTTCGTTCTATGTTATCACTACCTTTGTACTTGGAGCTAAAGATGGACGTAGTTAATAAGAAAAAATATTGTTTTGCAAAAGTTTTTTCCAAAGTCATTTCTATCCCATAATTGGTTCCTGTGCCTTTATTTACCAAATTGCTTGCGTTAATTGGTGCAAAATTTGCCCCTTCGGTCAAAATAGAATAGTAACTTGCAAAAGATTGAATAGGAGCATCAAAAATAGATTGGTAATAAGTTTCGAGTTTTAAACGCAAATTCTCGGACAAAAATCTTTCATAACCAACTACAAAATGATGACTTTTGGTAAATCCTAAATTTTTATTGGTTTGTGAATAAGAACCGTCTGCATTTTGTGTTTGGTAAAAATATACTAAAATTGGTTGCAAATTGCTATGCAAACCGTAGGCAACACTTATCGAATTTTTGCCTTTTGCATAATTGATTCCAAGTCTTGGCTCAATAGCACTGCTATTATTGAGTGCATAAAACATAGCATTGATGCCCGAATTGAGGGTTAAATTTTGTGTAATTCGGTATTTCCATTGTGCATAAGTTTGTAATAAATTGCTTGTTTCATTGGTGTTTCGCAATACTTTTACAGTCGGAAACAAATCTCTTGCTTGCAAATCAAAACTTGTGAAATCTACAATACCACCAAATACAATTTTATGTTTTGCATTAAATTTATGGTTAATTGCTAAATTGATAGACTGTTTCGAATTGATAAATTTTGCTTGAGAAGACGGAATTTCTCTATCTACGGTATTCAAATTACCATTTTTATAAATTACTGTATCCGAAAAAAACTGTTGATAAGTACGAGAACCCGACAAAGTGAGTTTTGCGTAGGTTTTATTGGTAAATTTATGTTCATAGGAAAAAGCACCGATAAAACTTTCAAAAGTTGGTTTGTTATTATTGTCTGTATCTCCATAAGTTCCTCCTTTTGCCACTACATCTTTTGCCAACAAAGTAATTTTGCTATTGCCATAAATTGTCCAAGCCGAAAAATTACCTTTTTTGCCCACAGGTATATCTATTTTGGCGGTAAAGTCTTGATATTCAGGAGTTCCTGCAATTTTAAAACCTGCTTGTTCCATTAAGCTAAACAAAGAATAACGGTAATTTATCAAGTAAGAGGCTTTTGATTTTTTGGAAAATGCCCCTTCTGCTCCTAATTCCACGCCATTAAAAGCTATTTGCCCTAAAAATTCGGTTTTTTCATCATTTCCTTTTCGCAATTTTATATCAAATACAGAGCCTAAAGCATTGCCATATTCAGCAGGAAAAGCACTTGTCAAAAAATCAGATTTTGCTAACAAATTATTGTTCAACATAGAAACGGGGCCTCCCGAAGTTCCTAAACTTCCAAAATGGTTTGGATTTGGAATATTTACACCATCAACACGCCAAAGCAAAGACGCAGGAGAATTTCCACGCACCACAATATCATTCCTACTATCATTTGCACCACTTACCCCTGCAAAATTGGCTGCCATGCGGCTTGGGTCACCCAAACTCCCCGCATATTTGAGAGTTTCAGACGGATTAAAAGGTCTGGCACTCAAAGTAGCTAATTCATTGTTGGTAACACTTGCATCTTCTGTACGTTTATAAGTAACTTCCACTTCGGCAAGACTTGACAAACTTTCGGTCATCGACAAATCAAGGACAACTTCTTTGCCTGCATTGACAATAAGGTCTTTCAATAAAATATCCTCGTAACCAATAAACGTGATTTTTAGGCTAATACGCCCAATAGGTACGCCTGCTAAGCGGAATTTGCCTTCTATGTCCGTAACGGTGGCTATTTGCGTAGGCATATTTAGCACCTGTACTGTTGCACCAATTACTTCAGCTTTGGAAGCCGCATCGGTAATTTTGCCTCTTACAATTTGGGTCGTTTGTCCAAAAATTGATAAATTGGATACAATAACAAACACAGAGAAAAATAAAAATTTTAAAAAAATTGAGTTCATTTTCAGTAGATTTTAAGTTAATGAGATAATTTTATTGTTTGATAAGACAAATTTTACTCCTACAAAATTAGAAATTTGATAAATGTTTTTCGTTGATAAAAGTCAAGAAATAATATATACTAAAACTAAAATAATTTTATAAAAACAAAACATAAAGATGTCATCTTTGGATAAAACCAATTAGTTTTTAGTATAGGTGGATAAAAGAAAAAATAACTAATTTATTGTTTTATTATTAATTTATTGATAATCAAGTAAAATTTACAACTACGTATAAAAAATTATCCTAATAATCTCCAAAGTATAAAAAAAATATCGGAAAAGTTTGTTTTAAATAAAGTGTATTTTATATTTGCAAAGTGAATACTCACTAACATAAATAATCAAATGAAAAATCCCATATCTGACCGACAAATTGAGATAATAGAAGCCTCTGGAAAAATCTTAATGGAAAAAGGTATCAAAGGACTTACTACAAAAAATCTTGCTGCTGAAATAGGTTTTTCTGAAAGTGCTATTTACAGACATTTCAAAAACAAAGAAGATATTATTGTTGTGTTACTCAATTATTTGCAGGAAAATATGGAAAATAGGTTAGGCAATATTATTAGCAATGGTAATAATGCTGAACAACAGTTGAAACAAATATTCGCAAGTCAATTTAGCTTTTTTAAGCAAAATCCGCATTTTGTGATTGCCATTTTATCCGAAGGACTTTTTGACGAAACAGAGAAAATACAAAACTCCATAATGAAACTTATTGCATTAAAATCTAAATTATTGCAACAAATTATAGAAAAAGGTAAGCAACATAAGGAATTTACACAAGAAATTACAACGGCTGATTTATTGCATATTATTATGGGAAGTTTTCGTTTATCGATGCTCAAATGGAAATTGTCTAAATTTCAGTTTGATATAGAAACAGAAGGCAATAGAATTATTAATAATACAATTAGTTTAATAAAAATAACATAAAATTTACCATAAACATTTTTTTTAATGAAAAAGTTAGTAAACATTCACAAACAAAGAAATAAGCAAACTATAAAAGGACTAATTTTAGTTCTTACTTTATTGCTTACAAATGCAGTTTATGCACAAGATGCGAAAAAAATTGCAACGCCAAATGACACAACTCAAACAGCTAAAATGACTATGAAACTTAACGAATTGCACACAACGGACAAAAATGTTTCGACTACCGTTTTGTTTAAAGGCGAAAAAGGAACAACAATAGCCTTGCAAATCAAAGCAAATCAAACTTTGAAAGAGCATACAACGCCTACGCCTGCGTTATTGGTTTGTGTGAGTGGAAATGCCAAATATTATGACGAAAATAAAGTGGAAAAAACTTTGCAATCGGGAAATTATGTGCTTATTGAAGCTAATGTAAAGCATTGGGTTGAGGCATTTGCAGACAGTCAGTTTTTACTTATCAAATAACAAATTTATTTAGGTACGTTGTCAATGGTGCTTTTTCGCACCTTGACAATCGTACTCTACGCCATAGCTAAAATACTTATCAAATAAAATTTTTTCAATGAAAAAGTTAGTAAATATTCACAAACAAACTAAAAAATGGCTATTTTTTGCTTGTATTTTGTTGCTATCCAATGTACTTTATGCACAAGAAAGCAAAACTTTTGCAAACTTAAAAGAAGTATTGACGTTGGTAAAGGCAAAAAACTATTCGTTTCAAAATGCTAATTTTCAGACACAATTAGCCGATTTGACACGAAAAACAGCCATTGGAAATGCTTTTAATCCTAAAATTCCGCTATCTGTGCAAGCCATTGATAATATAAAACAGCAAGTAAGTTTTTTACCTGGTGAAGCATTTGGTATGCCCGCAGGTACTTTTCGGCAAGTTACGATGGGGCAGGAATATGTGGCAACTTTTAGTGTGCAACCGCAATTTGACATTATCAATTTGGCGAATACTGCACAAATTAAAAGTGCAAAAATTAATCAAAATTTGGTAGAAAATCAGAATAAAATCAATGAGCAAAAGATTTATGAACAAATCAACGCCATTTATTTTAATATTCTTTCGTTGGAAGGACAAAAAGAGGTTTTGCAAGAAAATAAAGCCATTGCAGAACGGATTTTGAAAATTACAAAAGATAAATTTAATGAAGGAATTGCAAAAAAACAAGAACTGAATGAGGCAGAAGTCAATGTAATTTCTTTGCAAGACAAAATAGAACAACTCGAATGGACGATTAAAATTCAGTATCAAAGTTTGAATTTGTTTTTTGAAAATGAAATTAATGCCCAATTATCTCAAAAAATTTCGGAATTTGAGAATGAAAATCAATTACTCGAAACACAAAATCAGTTGAAAACCGACAATGCAAATTTGCAATTACAATTTGCACAACAAGAATATAAGGCTTTGCGGTATCAAAATTTGCCTGTTTTGTCTTTTATATCGGCATTTAATTGGCAAAATTTAAGCAATAATATTTTTTTTAGCAACAAATCAAATAACATAAATTTTAATTATGTGGGGTTAAAACTAAGTTGGGATTTGTTTTCTGTGCCGAGATTATCCAATACCAAAAACAAACAAATTCAAGTAGAAATATTGAAAATCAATGCCTTACATACGAAAAAAGAAAATGAAACGCAAAATTTGCAAATGACCGCAGAATTACAAAAAGCCTTAAAACAGTTGCAAAATTTCCAAAAAATTTATGCTCTCAAAAAAGATACTTACGAAAAAAATTACAACCAATTTAATGAAAATATTTTGCCCTTAGACAAGCTATTAATTTCGCAAAATGATATGTTACTTAGCAAGTTAAATATTGTTACTACTTTGGCGAATATCGGATTTAACAAAAATAAAATTGAGATTAATAATAGTTTTTAATTTCTGTAGCATAGACTTTAGTCTGTGCCTTTACGTCAAAAGCACAGACTAAAGTCTATGCTACAGAAGTATAATTTTACATAACACAATTTTCCAATGAAAACTATCAAAAACAGTACACTTATATTCATTTTGCTAACTTTTTTTGCGTGTAAAAAGGAGCAGGAAATTAGCCCAACGGTGCAAGACATTAAAGAATTAGTTTTTGCTTCGGGGCAATTAGAATGGGACAATGCCTATAATTTGACGGCACAAACAGACGGAATTTTGAGTAAAGCCGATTTTGAAGTTGGTGATACAATAAATAAAGGCAAAATTTTAGCCCAAATTGACAATAAAAATAATGAAATTAACACAGAGTCGGCACGTGAACAGTTGGTAATTTCTAACGAAAATCTCGGTCAAAATTCTCCTGCTTTGCAACAGTTAGAACAAAATATGCAGTTTGCCGAAAATAAATATGAACAAGACAAAACGCAAGCAGAAAGATATGAAAGGTTGTATAAAAGTGAAAGTGTTTCTAAATTGGAGTTTGAAAATATACAATTAAATGCTAAAAATTCTTTATCAAATTTGAATGCACTCAAAAAGCAATATGCCCAAATATTGCAACAAGCAAAGCAACAAAATATTACGGCACAAAGCCAAGTAAAAAATAGCCAAATTTTGCAAAATTATAATCACGTTATTGTGCCAGAAACAGGAACTGTGATTAAAAA
>JBIKRY010000046.1:0-20422 GCA_044348925.1 Bernardetiaceae bacterium | reverse complement strand
AATGACCACAGAATATGTCCTTGTTCCGATACAAGTATTTGCATCAGTAGCACGAATACCAAAACCAAAAGTACCTGCTACGGTTGGAGTACCCGAAATTACGCCTGTAGTTCCATTCAAAGTTAAATCGTTTGGCAATACTCCAGCTATTAAGCTAAATGTTACTGCACCTGTTCCGCCTGTTTGGGTTAAAGTTTGCGTATAAGCTGTTCCTGTTGTACCGTTTGCCAAACTTGTAGGATTAATTACAATAGTTGGGCAAGCAATTACAATCGTGTAATTTCTTGTACCTTGACAACCGTTTGCATCTGTTGCTGTTACCGTAAAAGTAAAAGTTCCTGCTGCGGTTGGAGTTCCCGAAATTACGCCTGTAGTTGCATTAAAACTTAAACCAGTTGGCAGAGTTCCTGTCAAAGCTAAAGTAGTAGCACCATTTGCCCCTGTTTGCGAAACAGTTTGGTTATAAGCTGTTCCTGTAGTTCCGTTTGGCAATGTTGCAGGATTCATTGTAATAGTTTGGCAATTAATTACTAAACTATACGCTGTTTGTCCTGTACAAGCATTTACGTCTGTTGCTCTTAAAGTAAATGTAAAAGTTCCACTTACTGTAGGAGTTCCCGAAAGTACGCCTGTAGTTGCATTTAAGGTGATGCCTGTTGGCAAAGTTCCTGTTGCAACCGACCAAGTTATTGCACCTGTTCCGCCTGTTTGCGTAACAGTTTGCGAATACGCTGTTCCTGTTGTTCCTGCGGTTAAAGCCGAAGGATTTACCGTAATAGTAGGACAAGCCGCCGCCGAAATAACTACCGAGTAGCTTCTAATTCCTTGACAAGCAAAAGCATCTGTTGCACGAATTGCAAAAGCAAACGTACCATTTGCAGTTGGAGTTCCCGAAAGTACCCCTGTTGTAGCATTTAAAGTTACGCCTGTTGGCAAAGTTCCTGTTGCTACTGCCCACGTAATAGCCCCATTTCCACCTGTTTGTGTGAAGGTTTGCGAATAAGCAGTTCCATTCACGCCATTAGATAAAGTAGTAGGATTTATGGTAATTGTAGGGCAACTAATAACCACTGTATAGGCTCTTGTACCTTGACAAGTATTGGCATCTGTTGCACGAACTGTAAAATTAAATGTGCCCGTTGCCGAAACTGTACCCGAAATTACGCCTGAAGTTGTGTTCAATGTCAAGCCTGTTGGTAATGCACCTGCCGAAATTGCCCACGTAATAGCACCTGTTCCACCTGTCTGCGTTACCGTTTGGTTATACGAAGTATTTACTACAGCATTTGGCAAACTTGTAGGATTTACCGTAATAGTTCCACAACCTACAGTTAAACTATACCCTGTTTGACCTTGGCAAGTATTTCCGTCTGTTGCACGAATAGAAAACGTAAATGTTCCTGTTGCCGTTGGAGTTCCCGAAATAATACCCGAAGTGCTATTCAAACTCAAACCTGCTGGCAAAGTTCCCGAAGCCACTGTCCAGTTAATAGTTCCGTTTCCGCCTGTTTGCGAAATTGTTTGCGAATATGCTACGCCTGTACTTGTAGCAGGTAATGCACCTGTTGCTGGTGTAACCGTAATAGTTGGGCAAGCAATTACAATCGTATAACTTTCTGTACCTTGACAAGTATTTGCATCTGTTGCTCTTACAGTAAAGTTGAAAGTTCCTAAAGCTGTTGGTGTTCCTGAAAGTACGCCTGTTGTCGCATTCAAGGTAATACCCGTTGGCAAAGTTCCTGCCGAAACTGCCCATGTAGTAGCACCACTTCCGCCTGTTTGTGTAAGAGTTTGTGTATATGCCACGCCAATCGTGCCATTTGGTACGGTTGTAGGGTTTAATGTAATTGTAGGACAAGCTACCACAACGGTATAAGCTCTTTGTCCTGTGCAACTACTTGCATCTGTTGCTCTTACGGTAAAGTTGAAAGTCCCTAAAGCAGTAGAAGTTCCCGAAATTACCCCAGAAGTTGCATTAATACTCAAACCTGTTGGCAATGCACCAATAGAAATTGCGTAGGTAATTGCCCCTGTTCCACCTGTTGAGCTAACAGTTTGGTTATATGCTGTTGCAAGCGTGGTATTTGGCAATGTTAAAGGACTTACCGTAATTGTAGGGCAAGCTGCTGCGGAAATAGTAACCGAATAGCCTTGTACTCCCGTACAACCATTTGCTGCTGTTGCTTGAATACCAAAACCATAAGTACCATTTGCTGTTGGAGTTCCCGAAATTACGCCTGTTGTTGTGTTCAATGTCAAGCCTGTTGGCAGAGTTCCTGTTACAACCGACCAAGTAATTCCTGTTCCACCTGTTTGGGTAATGGTCTGATTATATGCAGTTCCATTTGTGCCATTTGGTAAAGTAGTAGGACTTAATGTAATAGTTGCACAAGAAATCACTACAGTAAATGCTCTATTAGACGAACAAGCATTTGCGTCTGTTGCAGTAATTGTAAAAGTAGAAGTTCCTGCTGTAGTAGGAATACCATTAATTACGCCTGTTGTCGTATTCAAAGTTAAACCTGCGGGCAAAGTTCCTGTAGTTACTGCAAAAGTTGTAGCACCTGTACCACCTAACAAAGAAACCGTTTGGTTATAAGCTGTTCCAATAGTTCCGTTTGGTAATGTAGTAGGATTTACGGTTACAGTTGGGCAAGAAATTACAACGGTGTAAGTTCTTACGCCTGTACAAGCATTTGCATCTGTTGCACGTATTCCAAAACCAAAACTACCAGCAGCAGTTGGAGTTCCAGAAAGTACGCCTGTTGCACCATTCAAAGTTACGCCTGTTGGCAATGTACCTCCTATCAAAGTCCAGTTTACTGTTCCGTTGCCACCTGTTTGGCTCAAAGTTTGGTTATATGCCACGCCTGTTGTACCATTTGCTAAGGTTGTTGGAGAAACTGTAATAGTTGCACAAGTTACTGTTAAGGTATAAGCTAATTGTCCAGAACAGTTATTTGCATCTGTTGCTGTTACCGTAAAGTTGAAAGTACCTGTTGCTGTAGTTGTTCCTGATAATACGCCTGTTGTACTTAATGTAATACCTACGGGTAATGTACCTGCGGTAACTGTATAAGTTACCACGCCATTTCCACCAGTCGAGCTAATTGTTCTATTATATGCTACGCCTGTTGTTGCATTGGCAAGTGTATTTGGTGTTACAGTAATTGTTGGACAAGCTACCACAACGGTATAAGCTGTTTGACCTGTACAAGCATTTGCATCTGTTGCTCTTACGGTAAAGTTAAAAGTTCCCAATGCTGTTGAAGTTCCAGAAATTACGCCAGAAGTTGCATTGATACTTAAACCTGTTGGCAAAGCACCTGTAGAAATTGCATAAGTAATTGCCCCTGTTCCACCTGTTGAGCTAACTGTTTGGTTATAAGCAGCTGCAATAGTTGTATTTGGCAAGGTAGAAGGTGTAACGGTAATTGTAGGACAAGCAGCCGCCGAAATAGTAACGGAATATGCTTTGTCGATAAAACAATTATTTGCGTCAGTTGCTCTAATTCCAAAGTTAAAGGTATTACTTACTGTTGGAGTTCCTGAAAGTACGCCTGTATTTGCATCAAGAGTCAAGCCATTTGGCAAAGTTCCTGTAGAAACAGAATAGGTAATAGCCCCTACTCCGCCTGTTTGTGAAATAGTTTGGTTATAAGCAGTGCCATTTGTGCCGTTAGGTAAGGTCGCAGGACTCAAAGTAATTGTAGGACAAGCAATAACTACAGTATAAGCTGTTTGTCCGTTACAAGTATTTGCATCTGTTGCTCTTACGGTAAAGTTAAATGTTCCTGTTGCGGTTGGAGTTCCTGTAATTGCCCCTGTAGTTGCATTTAAAGTTACGCCTGTAGGCAAAGTTCCTGTGGCAATAGTCCAAGCAATAGTTCCATTTCCGCCTGTTTGTGTGGCAGTTTGGTTATAAGCAGTTCCAATAGTTCCATTTGGCAAAGTATTAGGAGCTACTGTAATAGTTCCACAAGCTACTGTAAAAGTATAAGCAGTTTCGCCAAAACAAGTTCCGCCTGTTGCACGAATAGTAAAATTGAAAGTTCCTGTTGCTGTAGCAGTTCCTGATAAAACTCCTGTTGTTGCATTCAAACTTAAACCAGCAGGCAAAGTTCCTGCCGAAACCGACCAAGAAATTGTACCTATGCCTCCAGTTTCTGCCATTGTTTGTGTGTAGGCAGTTCCTGTGGTTGCTGTGGTTAAAGTTGCAGGTGTTACGGTAATGGTTGGACAAGCTACTACAATCGTATAAGCAGTTTCACCAAAACAAGCATTTGCATCAGTAATTCTTACGGTAAAGTTAGAAGTGCCAGCTGTAGTTGGCGTACCCGAAATTGTCCCTGTTCCAACATTAAAAGTCAAACCAGCAGGCAAAGTTCCTGTAGTAATTGTGCGTGTAATTGCCCCTATTGCACCATTTTCGCTAACGGTTTGGTTATACGCTGTGCCAATAGTTCCATTTGGTAAAGTTGTCGGATTTAAAGTAATTGCCTGACAAGCTACTACTACTGTATATGCTTTGTCGCCTGTACAAGCATTGGCATCTGTTGCACGTATTCCAAAACCAAAACTTCCTGTAGCCGTTGGAGTTCCTGAAATTACGCCTGTAGTTGTATTCAAACTTAAACCAGTAGGCAAAGTTCCTGTTACTATAGAATATGTCATTGCACCAGTTCCACTTGTAGAACTTAGGGTTTGGTTATATGCCGTGCCAATCGTTGGATTTGGCAAAGTTGCAGGAGTAACAGTAATCGTAGGACAAACTGCTGCCGAAATTACTACCGAGTAAGCAGTATTTGCGGTACAATTATTTGCATCTGTAGCTGTAATTGTAAAGTTAAATGTACCTGTCGCAGTTGGTGTACCAGAAACTACGCCTGTTCCTGCATTAAAAGTTAGCCCTGTTGGTAAAGTCCCTGTAAGAGATAGTGTTGTTGCACCATTTCCGCCTGTTTGCGAAACTGTTTGACTATATGCTGTACCTACTACGCCATTTGGCAAATTTGTAGGACTTAATGTAATAGTTTGACAAACAACTGTAATGTTATATGCTTTGTCGCCTGTACAAGCATTGGCATCAGTGGCACGTATTTCAAAACCAGAAGCACCTAAAGCCGTTGGAGTTCCCGAAATTACGCCTGTAGTTGCATTCAAACTTAAACCCGCAGGCAAAGTTCCTGTTACTACCGAATAGGTCATTGCACCATTTCCACCTGTAGAACTTACAGTTTGGTTATACGCTGTACCAATTGTTGGATTTGGTAAAGTTGCAGGAGTAACTGTAATTGTAGGACAAGCCGCTGCCGAAATAATTAAGGTATAAGCCTGTGTTCCTGTACAGTTATTACCATCTGTTACGGTTACGGTAAAATTGAAAGTAGCATTTGCCGTTGGTGTTCCTGAAATTACGCCTGTTGCACCTGCCAAACTTAAACCTGTAGGCAAAGCACCTGCTGTAATTGTGTATGCTAATGTACCATTTCCACCTGTAGAACTTACTGTTTGGTTATAGGCTGTGCCATTTGTGCCATTTGGTAAAGTAGTTGGTGATAAGGTAATAGTTGGACAAGCAACCACTACAGTATAACTTCTTTGTCCAAAACACGCATTTGCATCTGTTGCTTTGATAGCAAAATTAAAAGTACCTGCTGCTGTTGGAGTTCCTGTAATTGCCCCTGAAGTAGTATTTAAACTCAAACCTGTAGGCAATGTACCTGTAGAAACAGACCAAGTAATAGCACCATTTCCCCCTGTTTGCGAAACGGTTTGGTTGTAGGCTGTGCCTGTTGTGCCATTTGGTAACGAAGTAGGTGCAAGTACTATAGTAGGACAAAGTGTTGGGGTTTGGAAAAAGACAGTATAGTCCTCAGCTTGTCCAAAGTTATTTGCACCTGAACCTACATCACAGGCATCTGCTGGTATTGCTGCAAACTGAGAAATTACTCTTGCACGCAAACCCTTATTGAGTATGGCTGTTGTAGCTCTAAAGGTAGCAGTTCTTGTTCCTCGACCTAAGGGGAAACTCACAGCCATTTCTGTAGCTTCCTCAAAAGTTCCGTTGTCGTTATAGTCAATATAGACTTTTGCACCTTCATCATTAGTTGTACCTGTGGTAATAGTAACATTATAGTCGGTATTTAAACTCAATACCGTAGCATGAGTACACGCATAATCGTTATAATGACCTTCGTTTGTAGCTGTAATATTGTTTATTGCACCCAATGTAAATCTTGCAATACCAATCAAAGGAGCATTATTTAGATTTGAATTAGCTGTTATCGTACAACCAGTACTTGCTGTGGGTGCAGCATTCATCACAATAATTTCATTGGTTTTTGTAATTGTAGCAGCCCCATTGTTGATGGTTAGTCTTGGTGAATATGTACCAGCTACTGTATAAGTATGTGTAGGATTACGAGTGGTGTAATCTGTTGTACCATTGTTATCCACATCCCACGCATAGGTATTGTTTGTAATGGTACTACTAGCATCTGTAAAGTTTGCAGTTAGAGACCCTGTGCAGCTAAGTTTTGGTGTTACATCAAAGTTAGCATTAAGTGTTGGATTTTGAAACAAGACTGTATAATCCTCAACTTGTCCACTTGCCCGAGGAGAGCAGGCATTATTACCAGTTCCTAAGGAAATTATTCTTGCACGTAAGCCTCTATTTTGCACAATTGCTGATGCAGCAGGAGTTGTGAAACTTAATGTCCTTGTTCCTACCGTATTTGAAGGGAATGTAAGAACTTCTTCACCTGCATCTGTAAATACACCATTATCATTGTAATCAATGTACAGAACTGCCCCTTCATTATTTAATGTACCTGTTGTAACAGTAACATTGTAGGAAGTGGCAGGGATTAAAACTGTTGCCTGCGTACAAGTATAATCTTGGTACATGCCATCATTATGTGACGTAACATTGTTTATTGACCCTAACGAGAATCTTGAAATCCCAACTAAACCGTTATTCCCACTATTCCCATTATTTACGCCACCATTAATAACACAAGTACTTGCTTTCGGTGCGGCAGTCATCACAACAATTTCATTGGTTTTTGTAACAGTAGCAGCCCCATTGTTGATGGTTAATTTTGGCGAATACACACCGGGCGTAGTATAAGTATGCGTAGGATTAGGGGTTGTGTAATCTGTTGTACCGTTATTGTCCACGTCCCAAGCCCAACTATTATTTGCACCAATACTACCATCAGTAAAGTTTACCGTTAAAGAGCCTGTGCAGCTAACTTGTGGTTTTGGAGTCATGTCAAAGTTAGCAACGGGGGTAGTAACAAAAACATCACTGGTAAACAACCCTCTACCGTGTGTAGCTACGACCACTATTTTATCGGCAGGTCTGTATTTAAGCATATCACAACGTACATTACCTAAAGCTGTACTTGTAAGAGTCCATTCGGGAGCAGTTGCCGTTGTAGGTGCGTTAAAGTTAGTTGTACTCCATACGCCTGTTTCTGTAGCCAACATGACTTGGTTTCTGTTCGCAGGATTATATAAAGCCCAACGAATAGGCATATCGGGCAAGGTTGCATTATCTTTGTTTACCCAATTCGTACCTCCATTGGTAGTTTCCCAAATAGAATTTACGCCATAGTTAGACATTACTGCAATGAGATTGTTATCATTAGCACCTACTTCTATGCAAATTATAAAACCTGCTGCTCCAATATCGCCTGTAATCTCTGTAAAGGTTGGTGTAGCATTGGCATTTGTAACCTTAAAAACTTTACCATTTCCTATTCCTAAGAATAGTACATTATTAGTATAAGGGCTTACTTTAAATGCTGAAATTTTTTCACCACCAAAATCATTTGTTATACTGGTGCCTGTAGGTATTGCTACTAAGTCCATACCTGAAAACCTCCTCAACGTATTATTGGCACCCGCTGTATATAAAATTTTGTTTTGACTATCGTAGTCACTCGGATTAATGAAATACCCCTCTGAAGCATTATTAATAGATTGAAATCTTGTTGCACCTCCATCAAGAGAACGAGCAATACTATTATTTTGAGTAGAGTTAATTTGAATATTACCGTCTTGTTGGTCAATATGACAAAAAGCACCATCACCACCACTTCCTGCCTCAGTCGTATTAGCTACACCTACTTGTGTAAATTTCGGTGTGCCATTGTCTTGTGCTCCTGCTAAGAAATTATTGCTATTGATTTCGTTTCTTACGGCACAAGCATAGAACTGTGTTACATTATAGGTATTGCTTTTATCAAAGAATGCAGGCGTAGTTACAGCCCCATTACCCACATTTGCCGAATAACTTACACCCCCATCATGCCCAAATATAGCCTCATCGCTTGCTCCCGGTCTGAATACAGTGATGTGTTGGTCTGCATGCACATAAGGTTTGCTACAACCATTACCTCGTACCCAAGAGGAAACATGAGTAAATAGTCCTCCTCCATTAATACTTCTATGAAGGTCTAAACCGCCTACAATTAAAATGTCGGGATTAGTAGGGTTAATTGCTATGGTCATAGCAAACCACGACTGTGCATTTGTAAAATGTGCAGCTGGTACTAAGGCACAAGCTGCATTGGTATTAAAATGAATTGGTATAGGCAAGTCTGTCCAAATCCCACCCCCATTGGTAGATTTTTTAAAGGAGAAAACATCAGCAGCACCCGAATTAGAAGGTTTTGCTGTTAGAGCATAAATTGTTTGTGTATCACTTGGGGCAACTGCCAACTCTACTCTACTGCCACCTGTTTGGGCTGCCAAGAGTGTTGTAGGGGTAGCCCATGTACCAGCAGTACCTGTAGCACTTTTTATAATACTACCATTATTCAAGCCTGCAAGTAAAAAATGTGTGCTAGCAGTAGTAGTAGGTCTTACATACTCTAAATCTGTATGATTGCCCGCATTGACCTCCACAAATGCTCCTGCACCTGTACCACCTGTACCATCAGGACTTCTGAACAAACCATTGGGAGTAGCTACGAAAACCGCACCAGAGTTGACCACTACTATTTTATGGATGAGTGTCATATTTTCTGTATTAGGCACTCTTGTCCAGTTTGCCCCAGCATCAGTAGAACGCCAAATGCCACCACCTCTGACAGCACTACCTCCTTCAATACCCATCTGATCTCCATGTGCTCCATTTGCAAAACCCTCACCTGTACCTACATAAAAAATCTGATTATTAGCAGGGTGACTTGTAATAGAACTGATAGCAAGATTACTCCAAGGGCTACCCGGTGTACTTACCTGTGTCCATTGCACATTGGTACTTGCTTGTGTAATGTCATTCGTAACCCAAAGACCACCACTTACGCCGCCTGCCCAAACTTTTTTATTTGTCGCATCATTCGGGTCAAACATTAAGGCACGAGTTCTACCACCTACATTATTGGGTCCTCTTTCCTGCCAAGTAACATTTGGTATGGCTGCATCACTTACAATAGCATGCATTTTTTGAACAGTTTTTTCACCTGCCAATAGCCTCCTTTCATTAGGAACATAGCCTAAAGCTGGGTCCATCGTTCTTAGATAGTCTTGCTCAAAAGCAAGGTCTGGTCTGGTAAATTTTGTAATTTTTTTCCATTCAGCCCTTGACATGACAGGTCGGTTGCTAAATGGGTGTTCTGCCAGCATCTTCGCCCATGCTGCTCTTTCCTTCGCAAAAGGGTCACCTTGCGTAGTATTTACTTCCACAAGCTGCCCATTTTCATACTTCAAAGGCTCGTTTTGTGCTGGAATTTGTAAATAGTTTGGTAATTTTTTGGAAGGAGTAGCACTTTCTGTAGTGCTAAAACTTTTTGGGTAATCTTGTTGGTTTTTGGGAATTGTCGTCTGCAAATTTGTTTGCACACGATTCGTGGCTATTGGAATAGTGGCAAGGCTATCTGCACTATGCTGATAAAGCCCATACATAACCCCACAAATTCCAGCCAATGTCAAGCCTACGCCTGCCTTAAGCCAATTTTTGCTTTTTTTAGGTGATTTCATAAAAACTTAGTTTAGTTATTTTTATTCCTTAATTTTTGTTAAAAAATAAGTTGCTAAATCTACTAAAACTAAATCTAAAATCAATGTAATATTTTGTAATATTTTTAAAAAAACTTATAATTATATAATTACATCAAAAAAAATCATATAATTATATTTAACCTGTGAATAATAATAAAATAAATAATATACAATATTTGTAGGATATATTTAGTATTTACTTGTAAGTTATTAATTATCAAGAACTTCCAAGTAAATACTAAACAGACACTATAAACTTATTATAGCTTAGATTATTTAAAAAGACTATTTCTTAATAATCAACCTATTACTTTTGTCGTAAGAAAAATAGCTACTCAACCAATTTACAAATACAAAAAAACGATTTTTGAAACCTACCAAAGACATCAAATGAATAAATAACCAAACTGCCCAAGCCATAAAACCACCAAACTCAAAGCCAAAAATATCAGCAACAGCTTTATTTCTGCCAATGGTTGCCATTCCCCCCATATCAAAATATTTGAAAGGTTTTAAATTGTTATCTTTTCGCAACAATTTTTTAAGGTTACTTGCCAAATTTTTTCCTTGTTGTAAAGCAGGTTGTGCTACCATTGGGTGTCCATTTGGCGTAGCTTCATTTAGCATAGCAGCCACGTCCCCAATCGCAAAAATATTTTCATAGCCAAGCACTTTGTTGTATTCATCTACTTTAATTCTATTTCCACGCACTAATGTATCTGTTTTTAAGCCCTTCAGTGGTGAACCTTTTACCCCTGCACCCCAAACTAAGGTTTTTGCTTTTAAAATTTCGCCTGTCGATAAGGTTACTATTTCGCCATCATAGCTTTTTACGCCTGTATTTAGTCGTACATCTACGCCCATATTTTGTAAATATTTTAAGGCATTTGCTCCTGCTTTGTCCGACATTCCATTTAATAATCGTGGCGAAGCCTCTATCAAATGAATATTCATACGAACTAAATCCAATTCCTTATAATCTTGTGGGAATACATGGCTACGAAGTTCACTCAAAGCCCCTGCCACTTCTACTCCTGTAGGACCTCCGCCAACTACCACAAAATTCATTAAACTATTCAAATTTGATTTTTCATCAGCTTGCAAAGCAGCTTCAAAATTTTCTAATATATGATTTCGAAGTAGAATAGCATCATTGAGATTTTTCATAGGAACAGCATTTTTTTCTACATCTGCCATCCCATAATAATTAGTGCTTGCACCTGTAGCAATCACCAAATAATCATAAGTAATAACACCGATAGAAGTTTCTATGCTATTTTTTTCGGGAATAATTTGTTGCACTTCTGCCAAACGAAAGTAAAAATTTCGTTGTTTTCCCAAAAACTTGCGAAATGGTGCAACTATAGAACTTGATTCTAAGCCTGATGTTGCTACTTGGTATAGCAAAGGCTGGAAAGTGTGGTAATTATTTTTGTCGATAAGTACCACCTGTGCGGCACTATGTTCGAGAGATTTAGCCAATTCTACTCCCCCAAAACCACCACCAACAATCACTATTCGTGGCAATTTGGTATCAGGAATACGAGCTAATTGTTCTGTATTTGACATATAAAAGCTGGGTAGAGAATGAAACCACTACCCAAACTCTGCTACAAATTTGCAACTTTTTTTTAGATAAATTCACAAATTTGCAATATATTTTATCAGAACTGCCTTACAATTTCTTATTCCACTAACTTATTTAGCAGTTTTAGAATTAGTCATTTGTAAATTCTGTTTCTATTTCAAAATCTAAACCTTTTGTAATGATTTTATCTCCTTTGACCAATTTTGTTTCTTTATGGATAAGTTTTTTATTTACTGTGGTAATTGTATAACCACGTGCCAAAATATTTTTTGGGTTTAGTAATGCAATTTTATTTTCTATGGTATTTATTTGGTTAGTAGTTTTGCTAAGTTGCTGTTGTGCAATAAAACCAATTTTATCTAAAAGTCGGATAATTTTTTGTTCTTCTTGCTTGGTTTGGCGATTTATCAAATATTGCATACTATTTTTGGTTTCTTGTAGTTGTAAAGTTGCAATTTGTATTTGTTTTGTTGCTTGTTGTATCATTTGTTGAAAAGCAAAAAAACAAGTTTGTTCAAAATCTAAATTATGTGCCAAAATAAAATCTGCCAAAGCTGTTGGGGTTTTTAGAGATTCAAAACTCACAAAATCGGCTACAGATTGGTCTTTTGTATGCCCAATGCCTGTAAGTACAGGCACCGACATTCGTGCTATAGTACGGGCTATAAACTCACTGTTAAAAACCTCTAAATCCAATCTTGCACCTCCCCCACGCAAAAGCAAAGCCACATCAAAATCATCTGCTATTTCTCCTACTTCTTCCAAACTTGCAATTATTTCTTGTTCAGCTTTTTCGCCTTGCAAAGTAGTTTCAAAAAAAGTTATCTCAAATTTATATCCGTATATATTTTGTTGTAAATGGGTAACAAAATCTTGATAACCTGCTGCAGTAGAAGACGAAATAACTGCAATACGTTGTAAAACAGGTTGTAAATTTAGTTTTTTTTGTTTTTCATGCAAGCCCTCTCCTATCAATGTATCGATAGTTTTTTGCCTTCTCATTTCGAGTTCACCAATGGTATAAGAAATATCTATGTTTTGAATATTCAACGAAAATCCATAAAGCTCGTGAAAATTAGTAGCTACTAAAACCAAAATTTTATTTCCAATAATCAATAAATTTTTTAGTTTGCCTTGTGTTTTGGTTTCTAATAACCATACATTATTTGCCCAAATAGTAGCTCTGACTTTGGCTAAAATATTGCGTCCTGCGGTATCTTTTTGCACCAAATCTACATAATAATGCCCATTTTTTAGTGTTATTTCGGCTATTTCGGCTTGTATCCATTGCAGGCTAAAACCAACAAAAACCTCTTTTATTTTCTGTGTATATTGTACTAAAGTTAATCCTTCCATTTTTTATCAATTAGAAATGCAAGGTACAAATACTAAGTTATGATTCCAATCTGTATCAAAAGTTTTTAAGTGTAAGTTTTGTAGTAATATGTAACTTTTGCTATGTAAGTAATAAGACAGTTTAAAAGTATATTTTTGCATCACAAGCTTTACAGTTAGTCTATAAGGTGTCATTATCCATATTCAGCAAAAAACAAAAGATATAAATGCCTATTAATTTGATAGTATTACTTAACATAAAAATAAGTTATGTAACTTATTGAATAAAAAAAGAAAAGAATAAGCAGTTATATCTATTTTTTTATAAATTGCATTCTCTAAGTTTTTTGTTTAGAGCATTTAGATTAGATTGGTTTAAAATTACTTAACTTTATGGAATTTATAGACGAAAAATTATTGCATTACTGCGAAAATCATTCAACAGAAGAATCCGATTTATTAAAATTTATCAATCGGGAAACACACGCCAAAGTCTTGATGCCAAGAATGTTGTCAGGTCATTTGCAAGGCAATGTGTTGGCTATGTTCTCGCAAATGATTCAACCAAAAACTATATTAGAAATTGGCACCTACACAGGCTATTCTGCTATTTGTTTGGCACAAGGTTTACAAGAAGGTGGCAAACTTTATACGATAGATGTAAATGAGGAATTGGAAACTTTTGTTCGGAATAATATTGCAAAAGCTGGTTTGAGTAACGAAATTGAGTTACATATTGGCAAAGCTGCGGATATTATTCCTACCCTACCCGTAGAATTTTACGATTTGGTTTTTATTGATGCGGATAAAATTAATTATGCTATTTATTATGATTTGATTGTAAATAAAGTTCGAAAAGGTGGTTTCATTATTGCAGATAATGTCTTGTGGAGTGGAAAAGTAATTACAGATGCCAACGACAAAGATACGATAGCTATCAAAAATTTTAACAAAAAAGTGCAAGAGGATAATAGCGTATTCAATACTTTATTTCCAATTCGTGATGGACTAATGATAGCCAGAAAATTATAAAATCCTGTAGACTTTCCAAGTCTTAAAAACTTGGAAAGTATTATCAAACAGTTATACAATTTAAGCAATTACTTTTAGTTCTTTTCCTACTTCAGTAAAAGCAGCAATGGCTTTGTCTAAATGGTGTTTTTCGTGGTTTGCCGAAATTTGTACTCTAATTCTTGCTTTGCCTTTTGGCACAACAGGAAAATAAAATCCAATTACATAAATTCCTTTCGCCAATAATTTTTCAGCAAATTGTTGAGCCAAAACCGCATCATATAACATAACAGGCGAAATTGGGTGTTCACCTTTTGGAATATTAAAACCTGCTTCGGTCATAGCTTTGCGAAAATATTGCGTGTTCCATTCCAATTTATCTCGTAATTCGGTAGTTTCTGTGAGCATATCCATCACTGCAATTCCTGCACCAACAATAGCAGGAGCTAAAGTATTGGAAAATAAATAAGGTCTTGACCGTTGGCGTAATAAATCTATAATTTCTTTTTTGCCAGACGTAAATCCACCCAAAGCACCGCCCAAAGCTTTGCCTAAAGTACCTGTAATAATGTCTATTCTGCCCATTACATTGCGGTATTCGTGTACGCCACGTCCTGTTTTGCCCATAAAACCTGTGCTATGACATTCGTCTGACATTACTAAAGCCTGATATTTGTCTGCCAAATCACAAATTTTGTCTAATTGTGCAATCGTACCGTCCATCGAAAAAACACCGTCTGTTACAATAATTCTATGTCTGGAATCTTGCGAATTTTTAAGTTGCTCTTCCAAATCTGCCATATCATTATGTTTATAACGCATACGTTTAGCTTTGCATAATCTAACCCCATCTATAATAGAGGCATGATTCAATTCATCAGAAATAATAGTATCTTGTTCATTAAACAATGGCTCAAAAACACCACCATTTGCATCAAAAGCTGCTGCATATAAAATGGTATCTTCTGTACCCAAAAATTTTGCAATTTTTTGCTCCAATTCTTTGTGAATATCTTGAGTGCCACAAATAAAACGGACAGAGGACATACCAAAACCGTGTGTGTCAATGGCTTTTTTGGCTGCTTCAGTTACTTTTGGGTGCGAAGACAAACCCAAATAATTATTTGCACAAAAATTTAGCACTTCTATTTCTTCGCCATTTGGCAATTTTGTTGTAATTTCGGCAGCTTGTGGCGAAGTAATTATTCGTTCTTTTTTATAAAGTCCTGCATCTTTAATTTCTTGCAATTCTTTTTCGAGAACAGGTTTTAAGGTCTGGTACATGGATTTGGTATAGTTTTGTGTTATTTTTTGGTTTATGAATATCATTTTATGAAAAAAAAAACCAAACTTTCCAAGTCTTTAAGACTTGGAAAGTTTATTTACTTATTCATTATGTTGTTATCTAAATAAAGATAAGCTATTATATTTTAAGAAATTACTTCTTCTGGTACTTCTTCTGCTAATTTTTCTTCTATCCATTTTGCAATGGTTTCAAACACTTCTTGCTTGCAAATTTCGTTATGCAATTCGTGTTTCATATCTTTCCATTCCACAAATTTTATCAAATTATTTTTTACTTGCAATCCAAATTTTTTGCTTGCTCGGTGCGAAGTAATTGGGTCGGCAGTGCCATGCATCAACAACAAAGGCAGATGAAAACGGTGTGCTGCTATCAAAGCTGCTTCTCCTGCATTCGTTATTGCGGTAAACATACTAATTGTAATATCATTATGCACCAATGGGTCTGCTTTATAGGCTCTACCAACTTCAGGGTCATGGGATAATCCTTGTGCATCTACTTCACTTTTTTCGGTGAAAGTTGGGAATATTTTTCCTATAATTCGCCCAATGCCAACTTTTATTGCCGAAGGTTCAAAAGACAACTGTAGCCAAGGGCTTGTAACAATAATTCCCTTAAAATATTGCGGATGATAACGTAATACATAATTTAATACTAAATTCCCTCCCATACTATGCCCATACAAAAACAAAGGAACATTTTTATATTTTTCTTTTACCATACTAATAAAAGTAAAAATATCTTTCATAAGGGTATCATAATCAGGACTATGCCCACGTTTGCCACCCGAATTTCCATGCCCACGCAAATCAAAACCCGTATAAACATAGCCTTGCTCTGTCAAATAATCTGCCACATGTGCAAACCGATTCATGTGGTCTGCAAAACCATGAATCATACAAATAACGGCTTTTGGCGTGCCTGCTGGTTGCCAATCATAGCCAACTAAGTGAATATTATCAGGACTATGCCAATCAAAATTAGTTAAAGAAGCCATATGTATCAAGGTTTATTAATTGCTAATAGAGAACTATTAGCAAAAAAAGCTATTAATTATCAAAAATCAAAAATAAGTAGAAATAAGTTATTTTTTTTATTAAAAAAACAAAAAATTAACTTGTTTTGTCTAATAAAAATCTATTTTTGAGTTTTAAAACATATAGCTAATGAAAAATAATGCTTTAGTTTTTGCTTTTTTGCTTTTTGCAATAAGCATTTTTTATAGTTGTTCGCAAAAAAATAGCGAAACAAACAATACAGATGAACATACAGGTATTGGCAAACTTGACGCACTAAATACTTTGGATAGTGGGACAAGCCAAACAACTACCAAGCCCGAAGGCAATTTTGTAGACCCAAACCAACCAAGTGAACTTGCTGCACTGATGCGAGAAATGTTTACAGATGCCGAAAAAATGCAAGAAGCAATCAAAGCCAACAAAATACCTACAGACCTACGTGCTAAATTTGCCAAAATGCAAAACGCAAAGCCAACAGAAGCAGAAATGACCGAAGCACCATTTGGAGAAATGGCTAAAGTATTTCTCCAAAATATGGACAAAGTCTATGAAGAAAAAAATCAAGTACAAGACTATAATATTATGGTGCAATCTTGTTTGGCTTGCCACCAAAACCAATGTCCAGGTCCGATGGTAAGAATTAAAAAATTACTAATTTTATAGAGTTAATTCCACACGCTAAAGCGTATATTACATTCCTTAATTAAAAAATAAATTTATCATTCAAAAAAATAACAATCGTGAAAACTATTCTCGTAACAGGTGGTGCAGGTTTTATAGGTGCAAACTTCCTGCCTTATTTTGTGCAAAAATATCCAGATTACTTTGTAATCAATGTAGATTTACTAACCTATGCAGGCAATTTAGAAAATTTGCAAGAAATAGAAAATCATAAAAATTACAAATTTATGCAAGGCAATATTTGTAATAGAGAATTTATACAAGATATTTTTACAAAATATGATGTGCGTGGAGTAATCCATTTTGCTGCCGAATCTCATGTAGATAATTCTATTGCAAACCCTGAAGCATTTATTCAAACGAATATTCATGGAACTTTTACTTTGGTAGATGTTGCCAAAAAATATTGGATGCAAGAACCGTTTGTGTATAAAAAAGGCTACGAAAATTGCCGTTTCCACCATATTTCGACAGACGAAGTATATGGTACTTTGGGCGAAACAGGACTATTTACCGAAAACACTGCCTACGCACCAAACAGCCCTTATAGTGCCTCCAAAGCAGCTTCGGATATGATTGTGCGGAGTTATTACCATACCTACGGACTCGAAGTAGTAACTACCAATTGCTCGAATAATTATGGACAAAAACAACATGACGAAAAATTAATTCCAACAATTATTCGCAAAGCCTTGCAACAACAACCCATTCCTATTTATGGAGATGGAAAAAATGTAAGAGATTGGTTATATGTGCTTGACCATTGCAAAGGCATTGATTTGGTATATCACACAGGCAAAAAAGGCGAAACCTATAATATTGGTGGACGCAATGAAAGAAATAATTTATACATTGTAGATACCATTTGTGCAATATTAGACACCAAAAAACCATTAGCAAACGGAGAATCCTACAAAAAATTTATCACTTTTGTCAAAGATAGAGCAGGACATGATAGACGTTATGCGATAGATGCCAGCAAAATAGAAAATGAATTGGGGTGGCAGGCAGAAGAAAACTTTGAAACAGGTATCGTAAAAACAATTTTATGGTATTTGGAAAAATACAAATAATAGAAAAATAGTCCTATGTAATTTTTACAAGCTATTGTAAAAATTACATAGTTTTAGAACAAATTTAGGATAAAAACTATAAAAAAACTTTCTAATGATAGATAAAAGCATAATATTTGCAAAGTATTTTTCTAAACTTTTGTGCAATTATTACGTAAATATTACATACATAATTTATAGCTTACATTCACACATAAAATAAAAATTATTATGAAAAAAATTTTATCCTTCTTCCTATTATTTTTTTGTGCCTCTCCCCTATTTGCCCAACATGAAGGTTTAACCTTTTATGTAAATGGAGAAAATTTGCGACAAGCTGGCAAACATGATGCCGCTATCAAGGAATTTAATAAGGCATTACAAAAAGAACCAAGCAATTATAAATACTTGTATTCCAAAGGGTATTCAGAATTTAAACTTCGACAAGACGAAACGGCTATGCAAACCTTGTCGAGTGCAATCAAAGCAAAAGAAGATTTTGTAGAAGCATATATTTTATTAGCGGACATTGCAAAAACAAATAATAAATTAGATGATGCTTGTCGTCATTATGATATGGCTTTTAAATATGAAAAAGTATTAGACAAAAGAGTAGAATACAAAATGTTTATTATCAACAAACACATCAAAACAAAAAATATTTCTTTAGCTTTTGAAAATGCAAAAGAGACATTGCAAGCAGCACCACAAAATGATAATGTGGTTTATTACTATGCTAAATTAGGTAATATTTTGGGGAAATATACAGAAGTAAAAGAAGTTTTGTTGCCTTTAGAAAGTAAAATAGTGGCAATGAAAAGCGAAGATGCTGCAAAATTTTTATATGAATTAGGCTATGCACAATTTCATTTGGACGAATACAAACCCGCAGAAATTACCTTCAAAAAAATTACTGCACCAAGCTATCAAGCAAAAGTAGATAAATTTAGCCCAAAATATTATTGTTCGGTTGCTTTAGCATATTTCAAATTTCACGAAAATGTATTAAGCAAACAAAATGTAGATAAAGCTGTAAAAATCCAACACGGCTATCCATTAGCACACGTATTATTGGCACAACTTTCTAAACGAAATAATGACCACAAATCTACGATTGCACATCTGGAGTCGGCAGTAGTTCACGAAAAAAACGTGATGAAACAAGTAGATTTATACGATAAAATCGCAGATATGCAATTAGAATTGGGGCAATATGATTTATGTATTGCTACCATTCACAAATCTCTTGAAATAAAAGCTGATGATAATGATGCTATTTTTACAAAAAACTTAGTATTCTACAAAAAAAATGAGTATCAGGCTTGTATCAATGGAATTAATGTAGCTTTGAAAAACCAAATGGACGAAGGGAAAAAAGCAGAATTTAATTTTTTGATGGGTTTGTGTTACAAAAAACTAAATGACAAAGCAAAAGCAAAAGCTGCATTTATTTCGGCTTCAGCAAGTTCTTTGAAAGATGCAGCAGAATTAGAAATTGAAAATTTAGGGGATTAATAAACTCTAAATGTGGTTTTTGAAATATAAAATTCATATTTCAAAAACCAACTTACATTAACTAATTAGCAACCAATGTTTTTTTGGTGTAATATAACATTTGTTCTATCAATTTATCTACGTCCTCTCCATTTTGTAGTTGCATCATCAATTCAAAATTATCTGCATTCTTACCATCAAAATAGCCAATTCTACATTTTGCGTGGCTATTTTTAAGGATATAATCTATTACTTCGCATTTTTCTACTGCAATACAATACAAATAATCATACTCTGTTTGTATAAATTCTTGTATTTTCGGATTTACAATAGCACCAAGCCAATTAATTTGTTGTTCGGTGCAAATATCATACTTAAAACCGTATGGATTTTGGTTATGTTCCAGCATATAACTAAGTGCATCTACTTTTTTGCCCTCCTCCAACAAACCTTTCATAAATCGGTTGATAGCAGTACTCATTCCTGTATTCGTTGTAAAAAACAAAAAGCCAATTTTAGTAGCTTGTTCATAATTGAGTGTTTTACGAGAAATAGTTTGTTTACTTTTTTGGTAACGCAAACGCAAACGTAGAAAATATTGCTTAATTCGGTTCATTTTTGTATGCTTTTTGGATACAACTTTTTTTACTTCAAAATCTAAAATTGAATACTTCACGTAATTTACTACACAAATTACGTGAAGTATTCCTAAAATAAAGCAAAGATACAAAAAAATTGCAATAAATGGTAATTGCAATAGAAGTAATACTTTTGTACTTGCAACAACTATTTTTAGAAAATAGCATTACATCTCTAATATAGATTATTAAATTCTGTAGCATAGACTTTAGTATTTTTTTACAACAAAAGAGTTTATGAATAATTTGTATAATAGACTTTAGTCGGGGACGCCTTAGTCTGTTTT